>JBGSYE010000601.1:0-8016 GCA_041751075.1 Chthoniobacteraceae bacterium | reverse complement strand
CGAGCCGATCGCCAGCGTCACGAATCCGCGCCGCGTGAGGCGGAGCGCGAGGTCGCGCAGCTCGCCTTTCAGCCCCACACTCGTCTCCGGATCGTAGAAGGGCACGACGACCGCGGGGAAGGGTCCAGCGCCCTCCGGCAGGAGCAGATAGCCATCGAGCATCTGCGCCGGCGCGGCTTCGATGCGGATGCGGTGCTGGGTGAAATTTTCGCGTTTCGTCGCCTCGACGCGCTCCAGCTTTGGCCGATCGAGCAGCGGCGGCCACGGTCCGAGCAGGCCATGCCACTGATCGAGGATCTCCTGCCGCCGACGCGGCCAGTCCGTCGCATCCTTCACCTCCTTCCCATCGGCAAATTTCAACGGTGAACGAAACTCCCCGAGCTGCCCGGCAAACTCCGCGGGTGGCTGGAAGAAGGGTGCAATCTCCGGCCACACCACGCTCTCTCCAGCATTGGCAAGAGAGCCGCAGAGGAATGCGGCGAAGCCGCGCAGCCAGGAAAGCACTGTCATGGTGAAAGGAGCAACGCGGCGTCAGATCTTCTCCGCCGAGTACTCCCAGCCTTTGCGATACGCGGGGCGCTTGATGCATTTGTTCGCAGCGGCGGAGCCGGTGAATTCGAGCTTCTCCGTATCCCACTCGAGCCGCTGGCCCGCCACCCGCATGGCGACGCCGCCGACGAGGGTCAGTTCCGTGAGCGGTACCGAGTAGTCGAACTGCGACATGAAGGGAAACACCTTCCCGTTCTTGATCGCCAGCGTCCACTCCTCCTGCGGCTCTTTGGCCTTCGGACTGCGCGGAAGCGTCTGCGGCACGGCGGCCCCGGCCTCGCGGAGCTTTAGCGGCCAGAGCTGCGGGCTTTTCGCCTGGTCGCCGGGATTGAAGATCACGCCTTCGCTGCCGACGATGAACCATCCGCCGACTGGCATCTTGCCGTCCTTCTTCGGATCGCCGGACTTGAAGGCCTCGGCCTGGTCGATGACGGCGGGCAGTTCGGGGATATACGGGGTGCCATCGGGCCGCTTGCCCTCGTACCAGTGCATCGTCACGTCGCCATGACCCTTCACGCCGGGGAATTCCATCTTCACGATCGCGCCCGTGGGCCAGGCGATATCCGTGATGTCATCGACCTGCGTCGCGGTGACGAAGCGCGGCACCCCGAGATCGAGCGCCCACGAAGCGGCGTCGATGAGATGGCAGCCCATGTCGCCGAAGGCGCCCGCGCCGTACTCGATCCAGCCGCGCCAGTTGAAGGGAGCGAGGGTCTTACCGCGCTTTCCTTCCACGTCGGGCGAGACTTCGTAGAAAGGCGCATCGGGCGTGGCGGCGAGCCAGTGCTCCCAATCGAGATTCGCCGGCACGTCGATCGCGCGTGGCTTCACGTCTTTCCCCTGCGGCCAGATGGGCCGGTTCGTCCACACATGCACTTCCTTCACCTTGCCGATCACGCCGGCGGCGATCCATTCCTTCACGACGCGATTGTCGTCGAAGGTGTGGCCTTGGTTTCCCATCTGCGTGATCACGCCCTTCTTCTGTGCGGCGAGGTGGAGCTGGCGTCCTTCCCAGAGCGTGTTCACGAGCGGCTTCTGGATGCAGACATGTTTGCCGAGCGCGATAGCGTGCATCGCCGCCGGATAGTGCGCGTGATCCGGCGTCGAGACCGTCACGGCTTCGATCGACTTCACCTCGTCGAGCATCTTGCGGAAGTCGGTGAAGGTTTTCGCGTTCGGAAATTTCTTCGCCGCGGCCGCGAGCTTGTCGGTATCGACATCGCAGAGCGCCACGACTTCGTTTTCGCGCGAAGCGCCTTCCAGATCCGACGCACCTTTTCCTCCACAGCCGATCGCGGCGATGCCGAGCTTGCGGCCGGCCGGCGTGGCGGGGTCCTGGGCGATCAGGAGATTCGGCACGACGAGCCCGCCGGCGGTGGTGGCGGTGAGACCTTTGAGGAAGGAACGACGGGTGGAACGAAACGGGTGGAGGGACATGAGGGGCGGAGCTTGGGTGAAAAGGAAACGAGCCGCAAGTCGCGCGGCGCAGAGACATCACCCGATGCCGGGAAGGTTCTTAGCCCGGCAGCCCGCCTCCCTCCTCATCCTCATCTTCCTCCTCTGCCGGGGTGAGGATGATGAAGATGAGGATGAAGAGAAAGGGCCATCCCTTTCACCACCACCGCCTCAATCGAACTTTCCGTCTCGATACAGCCTCGAGATGTCCTCCGGGAGATTCACGCCATTCGACACCGGCACTACGATCGGCGCATAGACCGCCTTTCCACGCACATCCACGCTGTTCCAGCCGGCTTTCAGCTTGAGGTTCGACTTCACGGGCAGATACGTGTGGCGCCGCCCGCTCTCCTTCCGGGTGTAAAGATGGTAGGTGCCGGCTTTGGACACATGCAGCGTGGCGTAGCCGTTCCGGACCGTGATCCGCCGCGTCATCGTGCCATCGTAGGGCACCGCCGCCACAAAGGCCTCGTAGCTGGCGAAGCCCTGGAAGGCCCAATGGACGAGATGCCCGGTGTGGCCGGTGCTGAATTGCCCGGTGCGCAGCCCGGCCGGATTCACCAGCCGCAGCGAGACCAGGCGGTAGTAGCTGCGGTTGAAGGCGAGGCTGGCCGCCCACCAATCGCGCTTCGGTTGCGCCTCGTCGCGGATCCACACGTAGTCCGTTCCATCGGTCGTCTCGATCGGCGGCGGCTGGTAGGGATTCCAGAGGATGCCCATCTTGTTCGTATAGCTGAAAAGGTGCGTCCCCGTCCCTCCGAAGCCCACTTCGCGTTCACCCGGCAGATCGGTCGGTACTTCCAGGATCGCCCGGTAGCCGTAGGAGGCCCGATGCAGGACGATGGTCTTGCGCACGGGCAGCGGCGCATTGTTCTGATACGCGTGGCGATGGTAGTCGAAACTCATCCGGATCCGCGCGACGGTCCCGAGGTTCTCGAGGATCTCGAACTTCGTCATCGGATCGGTGAAACTGCTGCCGGTATAGGTCCAGTCGCCGAAGTCCGGATCGCCCGCCAACTGATACGCGCCGCCGGCCAGCACATACAAGACGTGGCCTGCCTTCTCATGGCTCGATGCCGGGGGATAGGCGACGCGGATGCGCCCGTTGTCGAGGACGATGTTGCGGGGATTGAGCCCAGCCGGCGTGCCCGTCACCGGCGTCCACTGACTTTCATCTTCCGAACCGTGTGTATCGAGGATGCGCACCGGGGAAACGGCCGCGGCCGCGGCCGCCGAGCCGCCCGAGAGCAAAAGCGCCAGAATCAGCGCCGCCCAAGCCTGGAGAAATCCGCGCACTACCACGGCACGGAAGAATCTCGGGACGGCAGGGTTGAAATCGCTCGGTTTCACGAAATGCACGGGGTCTTCCTAGCGAGCACCTCTTCTGGAGTCTATAACGAATTCACTGCCTCCGCGGTTTACCGGTCACTCCTACCACCCGCCCTTGCGGACAATGCGGCAGATCGCGCCGGCGATCCATGCCGCACAGCGCTTCGCGGCGAGTTCACCCGCGGAGCAGGCGGCGATCGGGCCATCGCTGCTGGCCAGAAAGGCCTTGTCCGCCGAAGTGGGCGGCCAGCCTTTGATCGCCTCCCAGAGGAAGCGCTTCCGCCACGGCTTCGGCGCCCCGAGCGAGTGGTACATGAGGTAGCCGCCGCCACCAAACCCCATCCCGTCCCGGCCCACGATGCTCACCGGCGTGGCGTCGGCCTCGATCGCGATGTTCAGGGCATCCTGATCGTTCCGGTAGAAGGCGAAGGTGCGATCCTTATCCGCCCAGTTGAAATTCCCGGCGGTCCCGATCTCCTCCTTCACCCAATCCAGAATCCTGCTCCACGTCCGCAGCAAGGCGATCTGCGAGCGGGCCACGCCGATGAAGCCACCATTCACATACTGTGAGCCGCGCGGATGCAGCGCCAGCCCGCGGGCGGCGGCAAATTTCCGCCAGGCGCCACGGATCGGATGCGACTCCGACATCGGCGAGGTCGAGTCTTCGCAGAGCGCCACGCCGTATTCGATCCACTCCTCAAAGAAACTCCACCGTCCGGACACCACGATGTCCGGGTCGAAGTAAAACACCCCCCCGGCTTGCGGCTCAAGCCGCTCCAGGATCTCGAGCGCAAAGGCCGCCTTGTAATTCGTGAAGTGCGCCTCGGTGGTCAGCGGCACGAAGCGGAGCGTCAGCCCCTCGCCCACCTCCAGCACCGCGCCGCCGCCCGCCCACTCCGGCAGCGCGCCACGGTAGCCTGCCCACACCGTCCCGCGGAATCCGCGTGCGTAGAGTGAATTCACCAGCGCCGCGACCCCGTAGTGGTAGTGCCCCTCGAAGAGCGTGCAGACGGTCGCCTTCATCTCGCCGCCTCGCCCCGCGAGAGGATCGTCGCGATCACCAGATCGCCGGTCACATTCAGCGCCGTGCGGCACATATCGAGGAAGCGATCGATCCCGAGAATGATGGCGATCGACTCCGCCGGCACGCCGATCGTCATGAGCACCCCCACGACCAGCGGCAGCGAGCCGCCCGGCACCCCAGCCGTCCCGACCCCGGCGAGGATGCACATGAGCGCGACGGTCACTTGCTGGGCCAGCGAAAGCTCGACGCCGAAGACCTGGGCGAGAAAGAGCACCGTCACCCCTTCGTAGAGCGCCGTGCCGTTTTGGTTTGCGCTCGCGCCCACCGTCAGCACGAACCGCGAAATCTGCGGCGGCAACCGGAGACTGACCTCCGCGACGCGGAGCGCCACCGGCAGGGTGGCATTGCTGGAAGAAGTACCGAAGGCCGTGACGATCGCCTCTTTGGCCTCGCGGAAAAAGGCGCGCGGCGACTTCCCGCCGAGCAGCGCCAGCGCCGCGGAATACACGCCGAACTGGTGCAGCGCCATCCCCCCCAGCACCACCCCCAGATACGCCCCCAGGGCGCGGAGCAACTCCAGCCCCGTCGTCGCCGTGAGCGAAAAACTCAGGCACGCCACGCACACCGGCGCGAGCGTCATCGCAAAGTCGATGATCTTCAGGCAAACGCGAAAGACCGCATCCAGCAGGCTCTTCAAGGGGGCGACCGTTTCCGCGCCGGCCACCGTCATGGCGACGCCGAAGAAAAGGCTGAAGACCATCACCGCGATCAAGCCGCCGTTCGCCTTTTCCGGATTGAAAGCATTCACCGCTTCCTCGAGCGGATTCTGCGGGATGAGATCGAGGAGCGTCTGCGCCAGCGGTTTCTTCTGCTCCGCCTGCGCGATCTTTTCCCCCGCCTGCGCCGTGTATTGCGCCACCAGCTTCTCCCGCATCGCCGGATCGATCCGTTGCCCCGGCTTGACGAGATTCACCAGCCCCAGCCCCACGACCACGCTCGCCCCCGAGAGCCCGAGCGTCAGCGCCAGACACCGCCAACCCACCCGCCCGAGCCGCCGCACATCGCCGAGCTCCACCACCCCGAGCACGATCGCCGAGAAGATCAGCGGCACCACCACCATGAAGATCAGCCGCAGGAAAACCGTGCCCACCGGCTTGATCACATTCGCCACCGCCGCATCCAGCCCCGGCCCGCCCCACCAAGCCCGGGCCACCGCCCCCGCCACCGCGCCGAGCACCAATCCCACGAGGATAAAGGTGGATCGCCGGGAGGTGGACGCGCTGCTCATCGCCGGAGAGAGCAGCCGTTTTGCGCCCGTCGCGCAAGCGCCGCGACACGGAGCGGCGCGCGTCCCGCCACCGACCCACCCTCGCGCCGGAGGCGCACATCTTTGATGAAGCTGCGGAGTTGCCCGTGAGTTGGCAACGCCGCGTGGTGGCAAAGTGAATCCGCGTGGTGTGGCCCGAAAGCCGCCCAAAGCACGGCCGCTCAACTGTGTTCGCGGCTGAGCGTTCGCGTGGGCGATTTTTCAACAAATGAATAAGCAAGTATCGTCCGCCCTCTGGGCGCCCTGGCGCGTCGCGTCCCTTTCAGACCGCCAGACTCCCCCCTTTTTCCTGAAGGCAGCACGGGCAAAGACCGACGCCGCGCATCTCGTGGTCGCACCCGCCCTCACACCTTCCTGATGCTGAACCGCTACCGGTACACCGAAGGCGTGCGGCGGCGGCGGCTGAGGAAGCCGACCGCGCCAGCGGTGAGCAGTGCGACGCTCGACGGCTCGGGCACGGCATAGACGCCGATGCTGTTGCTCACTTCGTAACCGGAGAGGAGCAGCGGCTGGCCGGTCGGGCTGTCCGCGGCGGAAATGAAGGTGACGCTTTCGGGCGAGACGAGGCCGCTGCCGGCGCTATTGACGTAATCGACGAAGAACGGCGCGGTGGGATCGCTGATGTCGAACATGAGCAAGCCGTTCTGTCGTTCGAGGCCGACGAAGGCGTAGGGCGTGCCGTCGATCTCGCCGATGGTGACGGCTTCCGGCTCGGGGCCCTTGTCGTCGGAGCGGGTGTCGAAGTTCGACGCGAGCCCGTTGTTCATATTGAAGAGCGTCGGATCGAGCCCGAGCAGGATGGTCTCGAGATTCGTCAGCGGGCTGCTGCCGCTGTCCCACACGAGCGCGCCGGTGTCGCCATCCCATATGGAAAAGGAGCGCGTCCCGATCATCGTCGGCGTGTCGATCTTGCCGTCGCCATTCGTGTCGCCATCGAGCCGCGAGACGTTCAGGCGGCCGAGCACGCCGTCCGCGCGCAGGCCAGTCTGGGTGGCGGGAAAGAGCGTGAGATCGAGGATGGGATTCAGGCTGTCGTTCCCGGCGATGTCGCCAAAGCGGCTGATGTCGCGATCGTCGGTGCGGGCGTCGCCTTCATTCGCGGTGACGAAATAGGTGGTCCCCGCAACGGAGTAGCTGGCGATGGTGTCGGGCATCGGCAGGCCGCGCACGGCATCGTCGATCAGCGCCGCGGTAGTGCCGCCGGCGCCGTCGCGATCCGAGGCGTCGATGGTCTGCGTGATGGTGCCGAGCTTGTGAATTTGCGACCACTTATTCGAGGTGAGATCGAAGACCCCGACCGCGTTGTTTTCCTGCAAGGAGACAAAGAGCTTGCTGCCGGACTGCGTGATGTACTCGGGCTCGATGCCGCGATAGAATTCCGGGTCCGAGGCGCCGAGCGCATTGAAGTCGGGCACCGAGCCGATAAACGTGCCGCTGGTGCCGACGGCGGCGATGCTGTGGTTGCGCAGGCCGGCGAGGCTCACGCCGAGGCCGAGATTCGCGGCCTGGAAATCGAAGGTGGAGACGTTCGCATTCGTCAGGCTCGCGAAGCTGCCGAGACCGGTGATGCTGGAGATGTCGATGATGCTGATCGACCCCGGCGCATTTACGCCGCTCGACGCGATGAACTCTCCTTCATTGGCCACGAAGAGTTTCGTCCCATCATTCGAGAACCGGACATTGTCGGGATGAAAACCCACGTCGAGCACGACGAGGCTGCGCGCCGAATCGACCGTCGCGCCGCGATAGTCGAAGAAGGCGACCTTGCCCTCCGTGGTGCTGCTCGCCGCCGGGATCAGTGACACCGCGCCAAAGCCGCGCCCGAGCGGATCGGCGGCCACGGAGCTCGCGCCATTCCAGTTCCCCGCCGCGCCGAAGATGCTGCTGAAATCCGCGAAACCCTTTTCGCTCAGCGCCCCCGCGCCGCTCAGCGAGAGGATCTGCACGCCGAAGCTGCCGCCGGCGTTGTCGCCCACCGTGCTGAGCACCGTGAAGTTATCGCTCGGAGTATAAGCGAGGATTTCCGCGCTCCCGGCGCGCGAGCCGGTGCCGGTGGTGAAGGTGCTGAGTTCCGAGAGCGATTGCGCGTGAACGGATCCGGCGAAGAGAATCGCGGCGCTGGTGGAAAGGATAGGAAGATGAACTTTCATCCCTTCATTCCGCCAGACACAGACGGCATCCCGGTGGCAGTGGTGTAACTTTTTCGTGCCATCTGCTGCGCCGAGAAAGAGAACGCCCGCTCCGGGTTCGGACCGGAGCGGGCGTCTGATCTATGCCACCCAAAAGGGAGTGTTATCTCCGGCGACGGCGCAGGCCGACGAGCAGCGCGGTG
>JBGSYE010000600.1:0-9433 GCA_041751075.1 Chthoniobacteraceae bacterium | reverse complement strand
GCCCGCGCGGTCGCGGATCGGCGCCGCGCTGTCCGCGATCGGCGTCTCCCGCCCATGCCGGCCGAGCAACACCGTATGATTGGCGATGCCCACGATCGCCCCGTCGCGCAAGACGCGCTCGACGGGATTCGCGACGGTCTGCCGGGTCTGCTCATTCACGATGGGGAAGACCTTTTCCAGCGCCTGGCCGCGCGCCTCTTCCACCGGCCAGCCCGTGAGCTCGACGGCCACGGGATTGAGGAAAGTGACCGCACCGCGCGTGTCGGTGGCGATCACCGCGTCCCCGATGCTCGCGAGCGTCACCTGCAAGCTCTCGCGCTCACGGTCGGCTTCGTCCCACGCCGCGCGATGGCTCGCATCGAGCCACGCGAAGAGTCGCCGCCCCGAGACGATGAGGAGCGGCGCGAGCACCAGACCCGCGAGCAGCACGCTCGCCATGGTGAAGATGCGCCACCGTACGAGCATCTGCCTTCGATCGCGCAGCAAGGCATGCTCATGCGCTTCCATCGAGCCGAGGCGCGCGCGCACCGCGTCCATCAGCGTCTTGCCTTGCCGATGCTGCGCCAGGTCCGCCGGCGCCGATGCTTCGATGCGCGCGCGCACGGCGGCCGCATTTTCACTCCAGAGGCGTTGCTCTTCGCGCAGCCGCGCCAGCTCCGCACTTTGGCGCGGATCGTTTTGCACCAGCGTAGCCAGCGCCTCGAACTGCGCGGGCAGCAACGGGCTCCCGCGCTCGTAGGGCTCGAGGAAGGTGCGTTCGCCAGCGATGCGATAGCCGCGGATGCCGGTCTCCATGTCCAACGTGAGCTTTTCGATGCGCCAGAGGTGGGCGAGCACCGCATCGGTGTGTGCCACCCGCTGGGCGAAGTGGAAGAGGCAGGCCACCAGCGAGGCGAGCGCGAGCGTGACCCCCAGCACCGCCGCCAGCGGCCAGAGCGTGAGCCGGCGCAGGATGCGGCGGAAATGCGCCTCGTCGTGGAGCAGAGGGGGAGCGCTGGGTTCCGTTGGGACGTTGGGCATCGGCGGTGGGCGGGCCAGTTGGTATCCGGCAAGCGCGTGGTTCTAGCAAGCACGCGCTCTGTCGCGCGTGAAAGCCGGACGTGCCGCCTGGGAGCAATCGCCGCCGCGTCCCGGTGGAACAGCAGGTCGCGGAGTTCAAGCAGATGGTGAAGAATCTGCACGCCGCCGGACTCGAAGTCATCATGGACGTGGATCGTGGAGCCGCCTTTGCCGTCGAGCGGCTACGGCATGGAAGCCGGTCTCGCCCGCGGGGAAGCGGCCGGCTTCACCGGGCATCTCGTGAAACCCGTCGCCGCCGAGCGGCTGCGTGAAGTGTTGGATCGGATCACAGCAGAAAAGTAGCCGGATGCGCGGCGCTAGGCCACCTGTTCGACCACGACCTTGAGGCTCTCGAGCGTGAGCGCGCCGAATTGCGTGACGAAGGCCACGTCCGTCGCGTCGCGGCCGTAGGCGATGACGATGCGATTGCCGGCGGTGTGCGTGTGCGTGCCATCGAAGGTGAACCAGCGTCCGCCCACGTACGCCTCCCACCACGCGTGGATGTCCGGCACTTTGAGATTGAGGGTGTAGCCGACGACCATGCGGGCGGGGATATTCAGTGCGCGGCAGAGCGCAATCCCGAGATGCGCAAAGTCGCGGCACACGCCCACTCGATCCCGCGCCGTATGGCTGGCTGTCGTCGCGGGCGTGCTGGTGCCGTAGCGATATTCGATGTTCGAGTTTGTCCACCGCCGAATCGCCTCCGCCTGCGGATACCCCGGCGCCACGCCCGCGACGACCTCCGCGGCGAGCGTGCCCAATTCATCCGAAGGACAGTAGCGGCTCGGCAGGATGAAGTGCAGCGCGCTATCCGGCACCAGCGCCGGCGGCACGAAGCCAGCGTTCTCATCGGCATCGACGAACTCCGAAGTGTCCACCGTGCAGTTCGCGCAAAGCCGTGTCTTTCCCGCCGGCAGTACCGTGCGCTGGCAGAGATTGGCAAAGCCATCGGTGTACTCGACCACTAGAGCGCGCGGGGCGATGGAGTACTCCTCCCGGCTCACCCACTGCGCCGGCCCGCTCCGCGGACGCAGCATGAGGACGACTGGCACGGGACTCGGTGCGGCGAGTTCGATCCGGCAGGATGCATTGAGGACGCTCATTTGCCGCCCCAAACGCGGTTCGCGGGCTCTTTGGCTGGGTGGAAATGCGACCCATTTCTCCCGTCTCCACCCATCCATCCCCTCGCCCATCTACGATTTGGAAAACGCTATGACTAAACTCGAACTCAAAGGCAACTGGAACGAAGTCAAAGGCAAGCTGAAGCAAAAATATGCCGACCTGACCGACGACGATCTCGCCTTCGCCGAAGGCAAGGACGACGAACTCCTCGGGCGACTGCAGAAGAAACTCGGGGGCACCAAAGAAGAGATTCGCGGCGAAATCGAACGCCTCTGACCGTCATTCCACGCGGCCTCATACCAGCGGCGCGGGTTCTCGCGAACCCGCGCCGCTGTCGTTTTTTTCCGCGGATGCGTCCCACCCAGTCCGACCGATCGCGCTGGCCGCGCACCCCAAATCCCGCTGGCATCTTCCGGCAGAGTTGCCGACCCTTTGGATCCGCCGATGAGCACCACCCCTCACAAGATCGTTGTCATCGATGACGAGCGCACCATCCAGGCCACGCTCACCGCGGTGCTCGGACGCAATGGCTTCCTCGTCGAGTGCGCGCCGAATGCCGCGCAAGGCCAGCGCAAGATCGTCGAGGTGCAGCCGCACCTTGTCCTGCTCGATCTCGGCCTGCCCGACGCCGATGGCCTCGAAGTGCTCAAGGCCATCAAAGCCGAGCACCCCGCGCTGCCGGTAATGATCCTCACCGCGCACGACTCGCTCGCGAATGCCATCGAGTCGATCAAGCTCGGCGCCTTTCATTTTCTCCCGAAGCCCTACGCCGTCGAGGAGCTCATCGCCCTCTGCCGTCGCGCGCTGGAACAGCAGGCACTGGTCGAGCAGACCGTGACGCTGCTGCGGGAAAGGGAGCAACTGCAGATAAAGCTTCGCGCGGCCGAAGAGCAGCTGGCGCCCGTGGCGATCAGCCGGCGGATGCGCGAGGTCGAGCAACTGCTCGCGCGCGTCGCCCCCACCGAGGCGAATGTGCTGCTCACCGGCGAGAGCGGCGTCGGCAAGGAGGTCTTTGCCCGCGCCGTGCATGGCCGCAGCGCACGCGCCGGCGCGACGATGGTGAAGCTCAACTGCTCCGCCTTCCCCGCAAATATGATCGAGGCCGAGCTCTTCGGTTACGCAAAGGGCGCTTTTACCGGCGCCGTCACCGCCTTCCCTGGAATGCTCGCCGAGGCCAATGGCGGCACGCTCTTCCTCGACGAGATCACCGAGATGCCCGTCGAATTGCAGACGCGCTTCCTGCGCGTGCTGCAGGAGCGCGAGTTTCGGCCGCTCGGCACCACGAAAAATCGTCCCGTGGACTTCCGCCTCGTCGCCGCGTGCAATCGTCCGCCCGCGCTCGCCGTGCAGGAGGGCCGGCTGCGGCAGGATCTCTACTTCCGCTTGAAAACGTTCGAGGTCGAGATCCCACCGCTCCGCGAACGCCGCGAAGATTTGCCGAAGTTGATCGACACCTTTCTCCGGCAATTCTCGCAGCAACTCAGCCGCCCCATCCCCACGCTCGAAGCCGAGGTGCTCGAACTCCTGCGCGCCTACCCATGGCCGGGCAATGTGCGCGAATTGCAAAACGGAATCGAGCACGCCCTCATCCTCTGCGATGGCCCGCAACTCCTCGCGCGCCATCTCCCGCGCGAAATCCAGACGCCCGACCTCGCGCGCTCCACCGCCTTACGCCCCGCCACCCCGGTCTCCTTCGTCGATGCCGAACGCGAGGCCCTCCTCGATGCCCTGCGCCGCGCCAATGGCAACAAAGCTGAGGCCGCCCGCCAGCTCGGCATCCACCGCGCCACCATCTACGCGAAGATCCGGCAGTTTGGCCTGTCGGTGTAAGTGCTCTCGCGGGGAGAGCCGTTGGGGAAAGGTGACCGCTGCTAACCGGTGCCAGGCCGTCGCCCGAGCAGCTCTCGCAGCGTCGCCGGATCCACCGGCTTGACCAGATGGTGAGTGCAGCCCGCTTCCCGCGAGCGGCGGCGGTCTGGCTCCTGGCCCCAGCCAGTGACGGCGATGAGCAGCGCCCCGGGGCAGGTCTTGTGCAGGAAGCGCGCGACTTCCAGGCCACCGAGATCGGGCAGGCCGAGATCGAGCAGCACGGTGTCGGGCTTGAAACCAGGCGCGGCGGCGATGGCGGCCCAGCCTTCATGCACCACGCGCACTTCGTGGCCCAGCCCTTGGAGTACCGCGCCGAGGATTTTCGCCGCGTCCACATTGTCATCCACCACGAGGATGCGCCGCGGTACCGAGGTCTTTCCAATGGTCGCCGCAGCGCTGGGGGCCGCCCCTGCCGACTGCACCGCGGCGAGCGGCAGGCGCACGGTGAATTCGCTGCCCACGCCCAATTCGCTCTCCACGCTCACGGTGCCCCCGTGCATTTCGACCATGCGCTTGACCACATCCAGCCCGATGCCGAGTCCGCCGCGCGCCCGCCCGCCCTGGTGGCTCTGGGTGAAGAGATCGAAGACGTGCGGCCTCCACCCAGGAGATCGGAGTTCATGGTCGGCTCCGCTCCATTCACGCCTGCCAGCGAGCCATCCGCCTGGAGCTCCAAGGCGCGCGTCCCCGGCACTTCCGCCCCGGTCAGCGCGAGCGCCCGCCCCAGGAGCGCGCTCACCCCGGTCCGGCCCAGGAGTGTCGCCAGATGCGGCCGCAGCTTTTCACAAATCTGAAAAGCCGCCGGGACTTTTGCGGTGGGCGATTTATTTCCCTTTTGCTCATAGGCAATCAGCCGCTCGGCGAATTCCCGGAGCAGTGGAGTGGCGCGGCTCATGGGATGGATGGCGTACCGCACGGGTGGGAGGGATCAGACACTTCGGCGGGTCGTGATAATCCATGCAGGGCATTCAGAGAGAGAGAGATATATATATGCCAAAAATCCTCACCGCTTTCTCCCAGCATCCGCTGAGAGAAAGACCGCTGCGCGAGAACCGAGCCTGCGCTTCTCCCGATTCCCGCGACAGTGAGCGGGGAGCAGCGGACACGGTCATCAGGTTTATACAGGGCCGCATCGCCGGAAGGGCACGTTATTTCATCCCCAGGGTAATCGCATCGCAACCGATGCACCGAGCTGCCAGCCCGGAAAGCGAGGGCGGCATCGGCAAGGCCAGCGACTCCGTCAAGGAGCCGACCGCGGCCGCCACGCAACAGGCAAGGGTGCTCCCGGGCTTTAGCGCGCCAAGTGCCGGGACAGGCTAAAGCCCGGGAGTAAAAGAATATCCAGATAGATACCTCCGCGATCCTGCGCAGGCGCGAACACGGGCAGAACCGCACTTCCCTATGCTAAACCGGGCTCTTACCTTTCCCGCCAGGATGCGAACGCTTGCCGTGTTCGTCGTCGCAGCCTTGGCCGTGGCGGGCTGCGAGCGGAAGGCGGTGGTCATCGAACTCCCGCCCGCGACGCCGACCCCCGATCCCGTGGCGAAGACGAAGACGCGCGAAACCTCGCGGCTGGGGGAGGCCGTGGATGCTTATGAGCGGCAGCCAGACGCCGGGAATCAGGCGGCGGTGAAAAAGGCGCTCGCCGACCTCGACGGTGAGATCGCCGAGCTAGAAGGGCTGGTGGCCAGGCGCAGCGGCGGCGAGCGCGAGGAAGCCGCGGTGAAATTGCGAAACCTGCAGGCGTATCGAGCGGGCGAAGTGACGCGGTTCAATGCGGCACAAGTGAAAGCACCGCTGACGCCGCCGGCCTCCGCCGACGGGCGATCGGGTGCGGAGGAATTGGAAGACACCGCGCGCCGCGTCGGAAACTCCGTGGAAGATGCCGCGCGAAAGGCGGGCGACGCCATCAAGGACGCCGTCCGATAAACGGCGATGAGCGCGCCTGGCCACGGCGGGAGCCCACTGCGGCGCACAACGAGAGTCCTGCCGGCCGTCGCCATCGCGGTGATGGCGACCATTTTCTGCACGGTTCTCTTTCTGAATCTCAGCGCGGGAGAGAAACAAATCCGCTACCAGCTCGAGCATCGGTTTGCCGTCAGCGATCCGCAGTTCGTCCGCAGCATGAATCACCTGCTCGGACCGGGCATCCTCGGCGGCAACCGCATCATCGCACTGCAAAACGGCGGGGAAATCTTCCCGGCGATGCTCGAGGCGATCCGCGGCGCTCGCGAGACGGTCACGTTTGAAACATTCATCTACTGGTCGGGCGAGATCGGGCGGAAATTCTCCGAAGCCCTGAGCGAGCGCGCCCGCGCGGGAGTGAAGGTGCATGTGCTCCTGGATGCGGTCGGCACCAGCAAGATGGAGCCGGAGTATCTGGAGGATCTGAAAGCCGCCGGCGTCGAGGTCGAACTCTACCATCCGCTGCACTGGTATAACCTAGCCCGGATCAACAATCGCACCCATCGCAAGCTCCTCGTCGTCGATGGGCGGGTCGGCTTCACCGGTGGCGTGGGGATCGCAGATGTCTGGGATGGATACGCGCAGGATAAGGACCATTGGCGCGATTCTCACTATCGGCTCGAAGGCCCGGCGGTCGCGCAGATGCAGGCGGCGTTTTCCGACAACTGGATCAAGACGCGGGCGAGGGTGCTCTTCGGCCGCGAATACTTCCCCGAGTTGAAACCGGCCGGCGAAAGCCTCGCGCAAGTTTTCAAGAGTTCGCGCGGCGAGGGCAGCGAAAGCGTGCGCCTCATGTATCTGCTCTCCATCGCATCGGCGACGCGGACGGTGCGGTTGCAGGCGGCTTACTTCGTGCCAGATGAGCTGGCGATCGACACCTTCGTCGCCGCCCGCAAGCGCGGGGTGAAGATCGAGATCATCGTCCCCGGCCCGCATATGGATGCGAAGGTCGTGCAGCGGGCGAGTCGCTCGCTGTGGGGAGCGCTGCTCGACGCCGGCGTGGAGATCTACGAATACCAGCCGACGATGTATCACTGCAAAGTGATGATCGTGGACGAGCAGTGGGTCTCCGTCGGCTCCACGAACTTCGACGACCGCTCCTTCCGCCTGAACGATGAAGCGAACCTGAACATCTACGATGCCGCCTTCGCCTCGGAGCAAATCCGAGTCTTCGAGGAGGACAAGGCTAAAGCCCGCCTGATGACGAGGGCCGAGTTCAAGGACCGCTCCAAAGTGGGGAAACTACTCGACCAAATCTCCGGCATGTTGCGCCGACAACTTTGACCAGGGCGGTGGGAAGCTCACGAACGTGCAACTTCGGAGGGGCAGCGTAGCACTGACGGAGGGTGGGATTACTCGGTCACGCCACGAAGATGCCCGCGCCTCTCTTGAAGGCCGCGGGCAGCAGGATCGGCAAAAGGCGTCAGGATCGGATCACGCGTGGGCCGGTTGCACGCGGTCGCGGAGTTCGCCGAAGGCGAGGGCGGCGGAGCGCAGTTTCCGCAGGGCGAGTTCGAGGCGGGTCTTGATCGTGCCGAGCGGGATGCCAGTCTGCGCGGCGATCTGCCGCTGCGAGAGGCCGCCGAAGTAGGCGAGATGCACGGCGTCACGCTGCGCTTCGGGCAAGTGTTCGATGAGCTTTGCTACTGCTTGCGCGGTGTCGCTCTGCGCGGCCTCTTCATCCGCGCCGGTGTGCAGGGCGGCGGAAACGGCCATAGCTTCTTCGCGGTAGCGCTCCTGGGCGCGGCTGTAAGCAGTCTTGCGGCGGATGCGGTCGATGGTGCGGCGACGGGTGAGGGTCACGATCCAGCCGAGCGCTTTGCCTTTTTCCGCGTCGTAGCTGGCGGCATGATGCCATACGGCGAGGAGGACTTCCTGCACGAGATCGTCCACGTCGGAGTCGTTGTGGATCATGCGTCCGGCGATGGTGCGCAGCAGCGGTTCGTGGCGGCGCTGAAGCGAGGCCAGGGCGCTTTCATCGCCGCCCTGGATGGCTTCCATCAGTTGCTCGTCGGTCGGTTCGCCGGGCGTGAGTTCGGCGACGTTCTTGAGTTGTTGATGATCGAAGGAATAGAGCATGGCGTTGTTTGGTCGTGGTTGCGACGCTATGTCCATGCCTTCCGCGTGCCAGCGCCGCTTTACTCTGGAGAGCCGAGTGGTGGAGCGGAAAATCCGTCGCGTTATCCGACAGCGGTGTTGGCGTAGGGCGACACTTTTCCGATCCCCACATCCAGGGGGGCGCATGTCGCGGCCTTGGTGCGTCAGCACACCGCATGACGTGAGTCGTCTGAACGGGCTCGATCTCGAACGCGCTCCTGCTGAAGATCGTGACCGATGCCGAGGCTCGGGAGAGTGGCACGCGGATGCGCGCACTGTGCGCACCATCGCCGGGCAACTCCGCGCGCTTGATGCTTTCCTGCCGCGCGACTCAATACTGACGCCGGGGCGCGCGGCGGCCACCGAGCACGATCCGCCGCGAGTGCAGGAGATCGGCGACGGCGAGCGCGGCTTCGCGACTGTTCCGGCTGACGGATGAGACGGCGACGATGAGATCGCCGAGCGTGAGCTTCGACCGCTGGGAGGATTTCAAAGGCTTGTTCATGCCCACGAGTTACAACTTAACGCGTGCCAGGCCGGAGTCACTCTGGCGAAGGGATGGTGTGATCGGAAATGGCGTCGCGAGAAACGACGACACCGTTCACTTTCCCGACACCACGCGAACTGCGGCGGTCTCGCGTCGCAGTAGGAGGACCGTGACGTCGTCATCGAAGGCGCTGTCGCCGAGCATCCGTGCCACGAGGGGATCGAGATTCGCGGCCTCGGCGAAAGCGGGCGCAACTTCCGAGGCTGCGAGGCGGGCGCCGTCCGCGCGCCGGGCGCTGAAAAGCCCGTCGGTGTGGAATAGCGCGCGCTCGCCAGGAGCGAGGCGCACTGCATCCGCCGATCCGTCGAGCGTCCCGCCCAATCCGAGCAAGGTGGAGCGCGACGCGATGCTCTCCACACGCCCGTCTTTCCGCCGCACGAGCAAGGGCGGATGGCCCGCGCCGGCGAAATGAATCGTGCCGTCTCCGGAGACCCGCGCGCAGACCGCGGACATCATCGACGCGCCTCGGAAGATGGCGAAGAGGCCCGCATTCACACGCGTGAGGACCTCGAGCGGATCGCCCGTGGCGCGGGCGGCGCGCTGGAAAAGGATCGTCACGAGCATCGTGCAAAGTGCGGCGGCCACGCCGTGCCCGGTGGCATCGGCCAGCCAGACCATCGTCCCGTCACTGCGCGTCTCCAGCCCGTAGATGTCGCCGCCGACCTGGATCATCGGCGCGTAGTGGGTGGAGAGCCTCCAGCCGGGCAGCGGCTCGGCGCCCGGCAGGATCGCGCGCTGCACCCGCTGGGCCGCTTCGAGATCGGCGACCTGTGC
>JBGSYE010000599.1:0-4683 GCA_041751075.1 Chthoniobacteraceae bacterium | reverse complement strand
TCGCCCAATAGCGAGTGGCCTGGAAGGCACACTCGCTCTACGCTACTGCGCCGGTGCAACTGCTTCCGCAACCTGCGGTGCAGGCGAGGCAATGCGCGCCGGTGAGGATGTGGCGGTCGTCGAGATCGCTGGGCGTCACGTCCCAGAGATACAACGGCTGGCCATTGCGGAGCTGCATGCCGAGCATTTGGTTGAAGTCGCAGTCGTACAGCTCGCCGCGCCAGCCGACGCTCAGCGTGGTCCGGCACATCAGGCCCTCGACGGTGCCGGGATTGAAGCTATCCGCGAGGAGCTGGAGATACTCGTCCCACTTTCCCTGCTCGCGCAGATCCTCGGCGAAGCGCGCGATGGGCTGATTCGTGATCGTGAAGAGGCCGGTGAAGACGATGCCGAAATCGCGGAGCAGCGCCTCCTTGTAATCCGCTTCGAGTTGCGCCTGCGGGCCGGGCAGCATGGCGCCGAGCGGATTGTACACGAGGTGCAGCGGGAGGTCTTTTCGGCCGTAGCCGACGGCGTTCAGCTTGCGGAGCGCGGCGATGCTCTTGTCGAAAACTCCGTCGCCACGCTGGGCGTTCACATTCTCTGCCGTGTAGCACGGCAGAGAGGCGACGACTTCGACCTCGTGCCGCGCGAGATACTCGGGCAGCCACGCAAAGGCACCCGTCTCGATGATCGTGAGATTATTCCGATCGATGACGTGGCAGCCCGCGCCGCGCGCCGTCTCGACGAAGTAGCGGAACCACTCGCTCAACTCTGGAGCGCCCCCGGTGATATCGACGACCTCGGGCCGATGCCGCTCGATCCACGCGCCGACGCGGCGCGCGTCCTCCTCGCCCATCATCTCCGTGCGCCACGGCGCCGCATCGACGTGGCAATGCCGGCAGGTCTGGTTGCACTTGCGCCCGACATTGATCTGCAAAGTGCGGAGCTTCGCCCGACGGAGCGGGAGATCGTGCTCGGCGAGTTTTTGGGCGAAGGCGTTCATGTGAAGCGGCGAAGAAACATTCCGCCATGGAGGTGCGGTGCCCCAAACGCAGTCTGGCACTCGGTGATCGCACGCCCGGCGCGGCGGCGAAAGTCTTTGGGCAGGCTTCGCAGTTGGCTGCGCAAGCCCCCGTGAATCTCAATCTTCTTCAAGGAAGTTGTCGAAGTCCTGAGTGGTCTTCCATTCCTTGGATTTGCCCGCCGCTCGCTCCTGCTCGAAGTGGGCCACCAATTTCTCGGAGGCAACCTTCATCTCCTCGGGCGTCACCCCATATTCGCGCAGCACATATTCCTCGCTGCTTTCTTCGACCGGGCGCAGCGCGACGAGCTTCCCGTCCACTTCGATGCCGATCTCCTCTCCCGAAGCGGCGCGCTGGAGTAGCGCCGCAATCTGGCCGCAGGCTTCATCGGCGGTGAGCGTCATAATGTCGGGATAGTAGTGCGATGCGCCCGGCAGGCAATCGCGAGCTTTCTCAGCAGCAGCTCCCGCCATCGCTGCACTGGCTGGCGGCGGTGGGGGCGTCGTAGTCCTGGCCTTTGGTTTCCTTC
Source organism: Chthoniobacteraceae bacterium (assembly GCA_041751075.1). Taxonomy (GTDB): domain Bacteria; phylum Verrucomicrobiota; class Verrucomicrobiia; order Chthoniobacterales; family Chthoniobacteraceae; genus JANNXQ01. Next base: position 3,150 of record JBGSYE010000599.1, on the reverse strand, counting down.
GGATGCCGCAGGCGTATCGCGGAACAATCGAAAGCGGGCGCGTTGGCCAGCGGCACCTCCGTGAGCGGGTCGATGAACTCGAAGCTCCCGGCGTAGGGCTCCTTTTTGTACAGTTGGTAGGTCTTGTCGCAGACGGCGGTGCGCTGGCCTCGCTCGATGGCGTGGCCGTCGTCGTCGAGCACCTTCTTGAAGGGCCCCTTGTAGATCACGGCTTGGGTGCGATCGAAGCACGGGCCTTGTTTGCCTTTGAAAGCCTCGACGGTGACGGAGCGGAACTCGATGCCGCCGACGGTCTGCCACGGCGCGGTGTCGCGCTTCAGGATGCGGATGCCGTAGAATCCCGCCGCCTCAAACGCCGCGAGGAAACCCTCTTCCGTCAGCGCGCCGCTGATGCAGCCGCTCCACAGCTCGGGATCGTGCTGCAATTCCACGGGCACTTCCTCGTCGCCCACGATGTCGCTGATCACCGCGCGTCCGCCTTGGCGCAGCACGCGGAAGATTTCCTCGAAGAGCTGCCGCTTGGCACGCGGTTCTACGAGATTGAGCACGCAATTCGAGACCACGACATCCACGGAGTCGTCGGCGACGAGCGGATGTTTCACGCGCAATCCGTCCGCCACGGCGCCCGCGCGGAGGAAGCTGTCGGCGTCCGCGATGGGGCGCGCTTTCAGTTCCGCGTCCAGCTTCTCGAGATCGAGGGCGAGATCCTGGATGCGGCCTTTGCGGAACTCGACATTCGCGTAGCCGACGCGCTCGGCGACGATCGGGGCATTGCGACGCGCGACCTCCAGCATCGCATCCGTCATGTCCACCCCGATCACCTTTCCCAAAGGGCCGACCACCTGCGCGGCGATGAAGCAAATCTTTCCCGTCCCGCTGCCGAGATCGAGGACCGTCTCGCCGGGGTGGAGATGCTGCGAGGGATCGCCGCAGCCGTAGTCGCGCTCGATGACCTCGGTCGGGATGACCTCGAGGTATCTGGGGTCGTATGCGATCGGACAGCAGAGCGCCGGCTCGCAGCATTGGGCGCCGGAGGAGTAGCGCTCCTTCACGGCAGATTCGTGGTGAAGTGGGGTCATGTAGTCGCCTGGAGAGTGGGCTGGCGGGTGAGAGGGCGTCGAGTGGGATATATTCCGGTGGATACCCGTCATTCGTGGAAGGGGTGAATAGCGCGGTTGCCCACTTTTCGGACAGCCCGGAAAATTTCGCATCCGGGGGCTAAGAAACGCAACCGGCAGGGCTTTGCCGAATTGTACCAACACTATGGACATCACTCAGCACCAACCTTCCTTAAACGATTATTGCTTTAGCCGCCGCCAATTCCTGAACCGCTTCGGGATGGGCTTCGGCGCGCTCAGCCTCGGCAGCCTGCTCGGGCCGATCCTCGGCGACGAGGCCCACGCCGCCGCCAAGGCAAATCTTTCTCCGCTCGCGCCGCGCAGCCCGCAATTCCCCGCCAAAGCCAAGCGGGTCATCCACATCTTTTCGCAGGGTGGCCCCTCCCACATCGACACGTGGGATCCGAAACCTGCGCTGGCGAAACACGCCGGCCAGGACGTGAGCGCGATCGGCGGCATGCCGCTGCCGACGCAATTCAAATTCACCAAGCGCGGCAAGTCCGGCACGGAGGTGAGCGAAATCTTCCCGAAGATCGGCGAGAACATCGACGACATCGCGGTGATCCGCTCGATGACCACCGACATCCCGTCGCATGAATTCGCCACGCTGATGATGAACACCGGCTCGGGCCGCCTCGTGAAGCCCTCCGTCGGCTCGTGGGTGCTCTACGGGCTCGGCGCGGAGAATCAGAATCTCCCCGGCTTCGTCGCCCTCGGCGGCGGACTCGGCGGCGCGTCGAACTGGCGCTCGGCTTTCCTGCCCGGCGCCTTCCAGGGCACGCTCGTCTCGAACGTCAGCGCATCGCCTGACAAGATCATCGAGAACATCAAGAGCTACCACGCGAACCTCTCGCAGCAGCGCGAACAGCTCGATCTGCTCAAGCGCATGAATGAAGTGCATGCCGCGTCGCTCAAGAATGAGTCCGTGCTCGAGGCGCGCATCCAGTCCTTCGAGCTCGCGTTCAAGATGCAGACCGAGGCCACCGACGTCTTCAATGTGGCGAAGGAGCCGCAGGCGATCCGCGACATGTATGGCGACACCGACATAGGCCGCCGGATGCTCATCTCCCGTCGCCTCGTGGAGAATGGTGTGCGTTTCGTCCAAGTCTGGGCCGGTGGCTGGGATCACCACACCGACGTGAAAGGCAATCTTCAGAAGCAGGCCGGCACCCTCGATCAACCTGTCGGCGCGCTCCTCAAGGATCTCAAACAGCGCGGAATGCTCGACGATACGCTCGTCGTCTGGGGTGGCGAATTTGGCCGCACGCCGCGTCACGATCGTGGCGCCCGTGGCGAACCCGGTCGCGACCATCACCACAAGGCATTCTGCTCCTGGATGGCCGGTGGCGGCGTCAAGGGCGGCCAGGTCTATGGCGCGACCGATGAGTTCGGCTACGACGTGGTCGAAGACAAAGTCCACGTCCACGACCTGCACGCGACCATCCTGCACCTGCTCGGGTTCGATCACGAGAAGCTCACCTATCGGTATAACGGCCGCGATTTCCGGCTCACCGATGTGTACGGGAATGTCGTGAAGGATCTCGTGGCCTAGGGCGCGATCGGCCCGTCTGTCCGGGAGCGGCGGAAGTGAACGCCTGCCTCCAAACGTCAAACTTCAAACATCAATGCAACCGGGTCGCCCGGTTTCGGAATCCCTTATGCCCACCTCTCTTCTTCTCTCCCCTGAAAAACCACCCGCCGAAGCGCTGCCGCTCGGATCGAAAAACGCACTCTTCGTTTGGAGTTTGAAGTTTGGCGTTTCGAGTTTGGCGTTGGCGTTCCTTGCCATCCCCGCCGAGGCGGCCGCCCCGTCCGATCTCGCCCAGCTCGATTTCTTCGAGAAAAAGATCCGCCCCGTGCTGGCCGAGCAGTGCTACGAGTGTCACAGCGCGTCTGCAAAGAAAGTGAAAGGCGGTTTGCTCCTCGATACGCGTGACGGCGTGCTCAAGGGGGGCGACAGCGGCGCGGCCGTCGTGCCGGGCAAGCCGCAGAAGAGCCTGCTCCTCTCGACGATGAAGCATGAGGATCCCGA
>JBGSYE010000598.1:0-4058 GCA_041751075.1 Chthoniobacteraceae bacterium | reverse complement strand
TCGAGCGTCTCGGGCTCGATGATGTTGATGTGGCCGAATCCCTGGGCGCCGCGCGGCCACCACGGGTCGGTGAAGCCGATCTTCGGGCAGTTTTTCCTCCAGTTCGTCGCGAGACGCTGGAAGACGGAGTTGGCGCCGTCGGACCAGCCGGCAGTGATCAGGTCACCGCTCGGCAGGATGGCGACGTCGCGGATGCCGGAGTCGCTCTGGAGGCCGCCTGCGTCGGCCCCGACTTCCTTGGGCGGGGTCTCCCAGAGCGTCCAGAGCTTCTTCCCGGAAGCGTCGTATTTGTAAAGAAACGGCTGACGCCATGGCTCCTTGTTCGTGTGCGTGTTCCGGTCGCCGCCGTAATAAGAGCACCCCTCGGCATCGACGAAATGCCAGCCTGCCTGGGGCGCGCGCGTCCTGTCCACGACCTTGTGATACTCCGAGCCGTTCGCTTCGATTTTACCCAGGCCGGCGGCGTCGAAATAGACCGCGCCCGTCCTGTCCTGCCACAGCTCATCGGGCGGCTCACCGGCGCCCTCGAGCACCCATGCCCACTCGATCGAGCCGTCCAGCCGCATGCGGAGAACGTAAACATCGCCCGCACAGGGCACGCCTGCGTATGTGTAGGCGTTGGTGCCAGCGGCAGCGACCTGGAGCTTCTGCGCGCCCGCGTCCCGGAAGGCCGGCGTGCAGCGCCCAGCCAAAAGCAGACCCTCCCCGTCGTCGCTGATTCTCCCGGTGCTCAGCGACGCAACGCCCCAGTCGAATCGCATCACTCGGGCTATCCCCTTCAGCTCCGGCTCATAGACCACGATGAAGCCGGCGGCATCGGGATCGGCGTCCGAAAGCGCCTCCCTTATTCCCCCGCGCCGGATCGGGTCGAGTCCCAGGTGCTTCCCGCTGCCGATGACCAGCGGCTGGGGCTGCTCCGGAAACGAGGGGCCCCATGCATTGCCGAAAGCGACCACGCGCCCATCCGCCAGCTCGCCCGCCGCGACGAATGCCTCGTGGTCCTGCCCGCCAAAGAAGGTCGAGACCGCGACCTGCATGTGCGGCCCCTTCGCCGCGAGCTCGTGGAAAGTCGTGTGGCGATCCTTGTCTGTCGGTGTCTTGGATAGGATCGGGTCCCAGTCCGCGGCTGAGGCGGTCATGGCGGCGACCAGGGCTGCGGCGGCGGAGAGAAGCGAGCGAATCATTGGGAGGAAGGGGTTGATGTTTCGGGGGCGGCGCGCCCGTTCAGGCCGTGCCGATTCCCTCCCCTGATACCGTCGTCCAGACCGCAGCGCGAGCCTCTTTGCGCGGATGCGCCGCACACGCGCTTGACCGCTCCCCGCCCACGCGTCAGCGTTTTTCACCATCATGGCCATTCTCAGCGATCCTTTCCACGCCGTCCGCGAATTCGAGCAGGGCAGCTTTTTCTCCCTGCCCGCGCTGGAGGAGGCGGGCGTGGGTGCCATCTCGCGGCTGCCGATCAGCATCCGCATCGTCCTCGAGTCGGTGCTGCGGAATTGCGACGGGAAAAAAGTGAGCGAGGAGGATGTCCGCACGCTCGCCAACTGGAGCGCGAAGCAGCCTGCGAATGCCGAAATCCCCTTCGTCGTCGCGCGGATCGTCCTCCAGGATTTCACCGGCGTGCCGCTGCTGGTCGATCTCGCGGCGATGCGCAGCGCGGTCGCCCGGCTCGGCGGCGACCCGAAAATCATCGAGCCGCTCGTGCCGGTCGATCTCGTGGTCGATCACTCGGTGCAGGTCGATTTTTACGGCACCCCGCAGGCGCTCCAGCTCAATCTCGACATGGAGTTCAAGCGCAACCGCGAGCGTTACGAGCTGCTCAAGTGGGGCCAGCAGGCGTTCAAGACGTTTGGCGTCGTGCCGCCCGGGATCGGCATCGTCCATCAGGTGAACCTCGAGTATCTCGCGAAGGGCGTCCTCTCCGCGCCATCAACAATCAACAATCAACCATCAACTCTCTTCTACCCCGACACGCTCGTGGGCACCGACTCGCACACCACGATGATCAACGGGCTTGGCATCGTCGGCTGGGGCGTCGGCGGCATCGAGGCGGAGGCCGGCATGCTCGGCCAGCCGGTCTATTTTCTCACGCCGGAGGTCGTCGGCGTCCACATGACCGGGCGTCTCGGCGAGGGCGTCACGGCCACCGACCTCGCGCTGCACGTCACGCAGATGCTGCGGGCGAAAAAGGTCGTCGGGAAGTTTGTGGAGTTTTTCGGCGAGGGCGCCGCCTCCCTGCCGCTGCCGGACCGCGCGACCATCGCGAACATGGCGCCGGAGTATGGAGCGACGATGGGATACTTCCCGGTCGATGCCGAGTCGGTCGCCTACCTGCGCTCCACAGGGCGCACCGATGAGCAGTGCGCGGCGTTCGAAAACTACTTCAAGGCGCAGAAAATGTTCGGTATGCCTCGCCACGGCGACATCGACTACAGCGTCGAATACGAGCTGGACTTGGCGAGCGTGAAACCCGGCGTCGCCGGGCCCAAGCGCCCACAGGACCGCATCGACCTTCCCGATCTCGGCAACGCGTTCCGCCGGCTCCTCGCGACGTCAGTGTCCGAGGGCGGCTACGGAAAAACCGAGACAACCCAGCCGGTGCCCGTCCGCCTGAACGCCAGCCGCGGCGGCGCGCAAAATGAGCTGGAAAAGCCGGCCGAAGTCGAAGAGGGCGCGCCACGCAACAAGCTGGAAATGGTCGCGAACCGCCCCACCCCCGATCCTGTCGAGGACATGAGCGAATCGCCTTTTCACCCCGGCGCGGCCGTGGTGGGCGACGGCAGCGTGCTCATCGCCGCCATCACGAGTTGCACAAACACGAGCAACCCGAGCGTGATGCTTGCCGCTGGATTGCTCGCGAAAAAGGCCGTCGCGCGCGGATTGAAAATCAGCCCCGCTGTGAAAACCTCGCTCGCCCCCGGCTCGCGCGTCGTCTCCGATTATCTCGCGAAAACCGGCCTCCAGGAGCCGCTCAACCAGCTCGGTTTCAATATCGTTGGCTACGGCTGCACCACCTGCATCGGCAACTCCGGCCCGCTCGATCCAAAACTCGAGGATGCGATTCAAAAACACGACATCGTTGCGGCGTCCGTTCTTTCGGGAAACCGAAACTTCGAGGCGCGCGTCCACCAGAATATCCGCGCCAACTTTCTCATGTCGCCCCCGCTCGTGGTCGCCTTCGCGCTAGCCGGCCGGGTCGATCTCGATCTCACCACCGAGCCGATTGGAAAAGGAAGCGACGGCGAGGATGTCCACCTGCGCGACCTCTGGCCCACGCTCGAGGAAATCCGCGAGGCAATGCGGAGCGCCCTCAGCCCGGAGATTTTTCGGAAGCTATACACGGATTTCGCCGAGCAGAATCCGAAGTGTAACGAGATCACTTCATCGACCGGCGAAGTCTATCAGTGGGACGAAAAAAGCGACTACATCCAGGAGCCGCCATTCTTCGAGGGCTTCTCGACGGAGCCGGGCCGGATCGCGGACATAACAGGCGCGCGCCCGCTTGGCATCTTCGGCGACTCCGTGACGACCGACCATATTTCGCCCGCCGGCGCGATCAAGCCCAGCTCGCCGGCCGGACGTTATCTCGTCGAGCGCGGCGTCGAGGCGCAGGATTTCAACAGCTACGGCAGCCGACGCGGCAACGATCGCGTGATGACGCGCGGCACGTTTGCCAATGTGCGGATCAAGAATTTGATGGTGCCAGGTACCGAAGGCGGCGTGACCAAATATCAGCCCGATGGCGAGCAGATGTCGATTTACGACGCGGCGATGAAATATCAGAGCGCGGGCACGCCGCTCGTAATTCTGGCCGGCCACGAATACGGCACCGGATCATCGCGCGATTGGGCCGCGAAAGGGACGCGCTTGTTAGGCGTGAAAGCAGTGGTGGCCGCGAGTTTTGAGCGCATTCATCGTTCGAACTTGGTCGGGATGGGCGTGCTGCCTTTGCAGTTCGAAGATGGCACGAGCGCGCAGACGCTCGGGCTCGACGGCAGCGAAATCTACAGCATCACCGGATTGTCCGATGAGATTGAGCCCGGCCAGATGGCGACCCT
>JBGSYE010000597.1:0-8741 GCA_041751075.1 Chthoniobacteraceae bacterium | reverse complement strand
CCCGCTGCTTTCCGGGGCGGAACGAAAGCGAAAATGATGGCGCGGTCGGATCGTCGATCCACGGGCCGGACATTCGCCGCTTGCCACGCGCCGATTGCCGATTCCGGCACTGGACAGCGCCCCGATCGTTGGGAACTGTCCGCGCTTTGTCTTTGTCCCAGCACTTCGCCCCATGAAATCCGACCACCACGAACGTCGCGTCGTCGTCACCGGCATCGGTCTCGTCACTCCCAATGGATTGGACGTGAAAACCTTCTGGGAAAATATCCGGGCCGGCCGCAGCGCGGCGGCGCCGCTGGAGCGCTTCGATGCGAAGAAGCTGCCGACGTGGATCGCCACCGAGGTGCGGGGATTTCAGGCGACGCAATTTATGGAAGCGAAACGCGCCAAGCGCTGCGACCGGGTGACGCGGTATGCGGTGGGCGCCGCCGTGATGGCCGCGCGCGATGCGGGACTCGATTTCAAGAAGACGCCCGCGCATCGGGCTGGCGTGGTGGAAGGCACCACGGTGAGCGGGATGGAGAGCGTTCTCGAAGGCCAGCAGATCTATCTGAAACGCGGCTACAAAGGCGTGAGCCCGTTTACCGTCATCAACGCCTATTGCGGCGAAGGCGCCAGTAACATCGCCAACGTCCTCGGGCTGCAAGGCATGGCCATGACTTACTGCAGCGGCTGCGCCTCGGGGAATGACGCCGTCGGTCACGCCGCCATGTTGATCCGCCGGGACGATGCCGACGTGATGTTTGCCGGCGCCACGGACGATACGCTCGAAGAGCCGATGTACGCAGGCTTCTGCGTGCTCGGCGTCATGTCGCGCCGCAACGAAACGCCCAAACAGGCAATGCGCCCCTTTTCGCGGGATCGTGACGGCTTCGTGCTCGGCGAGGGTGCGGCGTTTTTGGTGCTGGAGGAATTGTCGCACGCGCATCATCGGGGGGCGCGCATTTACGCCGAAGTGCTCGGCCACGGGCGCAGTTGCGAGGCCTATCATCCCACGGCCACGCATCCGGACGGGCTGGGCTTCACGCGCGCGCTCGGGCTGGCGCTGCGGGACGCGCGGATGAATGCGGATGAGATCGACTACATCAACGCGCACGGCACCGCGACCGACACGAATGACCCGATCGAAAGCAAGGCCATCCGCACGGTCTTCGGCGCGCACGCGCACCGGCTGGCCGTGTCTTCCACCAAGCCGATCACCGGCCACATGATGGGTGCCGCGGGCGGCGTGGAATCGGCCATCTGCGCGCTGGCGGTGCATTTTCAGGAAATCCCGCCCACCATCAATTTCACGGAACCGGAGGAGGGCTGCGACCTCGACTACGTCCCGAATGTCGTCCGCCCCTACCCGATCCGGCAAGCCGTGAACATCAATGCCGGCTTCGGAGGCAAGAACTCCTGTCTTGTCTTTGGCCGGCACGATTGAATGAGCTACCTCGCGCTCACCGCTCTCGTCGCCGCAGGGTGCAATCTGGCGCTGACGCTCTTCATCCTGAGCCGCGGATTCAGTGGCTCGCTCCGGCGCGCGTATGGCGTGTGGGGCCTCGGAATCGTCCTCTGGAATGTCAGCGCGTATTTCCTCCGCCAGGTCACGAACGCCGAGGATGCGCTGCTGTGGGCGCATCTGCTGCAGCTCGGGGTGATCGCGCTGCCGGCCACGAATCTCCACGTTTGTTTCCTCACCGCCGGTCTGGAGGAACCGCGCAAAGTCGCCGCCGCATATCTGGTCACGCTCGGCTTCGCGGGCAGTCTGCTCGCCGGCTATTTCATCGTCGGCGTCCGGCTCCTGCCCTTCGGATATTACTCGATCGCCGGACCCGGCTTTCACCTCTTCGGCATCTTCTACACGATCACATCGTGCTACACGATGTATCGGCTCTTCAAGCACCAGAAGCTCCTCGCGCCGCTGCGCCGGGCGCGGGTGCATCGGCTCATGGCCGCGACGGTGCTCCTCGCGCTCTGCGGCTCGCACGATCTGCTGCCGATCACCGGGATGATCCGCTACCCGTGGATCAACGTGGAGTTTATCCCGCTGGGAAATCTGGCCGCGATCTTTTACGGGCTGATGATGGGTTACAGCGTGCTCCAGTATCAGTTGCTGGATGTGACGGTGACGCTGGGCCGGGTCGCCGCGTTTCTCATCCGGTTCGGCTTTTTGCTCGTCATCGGCATCGTGCTGCAGATCGTCGTGGCGCTCGTCGCGCCGGAAACGCAATTCAACCTGTTTTACGCGCTGACCTCCATCGGCGTTCTGATGGCGAGCACCCTGTTGGCGTCGCTGCTCTTCCCGAAGCTCCTCGGCGCGCACGTCGAAATTATGGAGCGCAAGCTGCTCGGCGATCGCTTCGACTATCAGGATCAGGTCCGGAAGTTCATCGCGGGCATGACGTGGTACAGCGACCTGAACACGTTGCTCAACGACCTCCACGACGTCCTCACCCGCACCCTGCGCCTCAGCAGCTACCAGATCATTCTTCGCGACGAAGCGAGCCACGCCTTCACCCTTCTGCGGACGCAGGAAAAGTCGGCGGCGGAGCATCTGGACCTGATCGCGCAACTGAACGCGCGCTCCCCGGTCTTCCGCTATTTCGAATGGGGGAATGCCGAATACCTCGCCTTGAATCCCATGATCGCGCGGTCCAGTTCCAGTCTCCTGGAACGGAGCGCCCGCGAACAGCTCGCGGGTTTCTCGGCGGAGCTTTGCTTTCGGCTGGCCTCCGAGAACGATCCCTTCGGCCTCGTGCTGGTGGGGCCGAAGCATCAGGACGAACCCTTCACCTCCACCGACATCACGCTGCTCGTCGCGCTCGTGAAAAACCTCAGCCTGATGGTGAATCAAATCCGGCTCAAAAATCAGATTCTTCAGGCCCAGGAACTCGACCTGCTAGGGCGGATGTCCCGCGGCATGGCCCACGACCTCAACAACCTCCTCACGCCCGTCTGGACACTGCTCCATTTGTCCGCGGAAACCAACCTGCCGCCGGATGAAGAGCTGCTCCCCGTCGCGATGCGCAACTTGAAAACCATGCGCGCCTACATCCGCGAAGCCCTCTTCTTTTCGGAGAATCTGCGGCCCGATCTGCAACTGGGGCGCTACGATCTCGTCATCAAACAAGCGGCGGACGTGGCCCGCGACAGCCGCGAGAAAGCGATCCAAATCCGGGTCACCGTCCCGGACGAGGTGCTCGTCGAGATGGACGAAGTGCTCATGCAGCGGCTCGTGGCCAATCTGATCACCAACGCCATCGACGCCTCGCCGGTCGGCGGCCGGGTCGAGGTGATCCTGGAGCGCTTGTCGCGCGGCGCGGCCAGCGAGTGGGTGCGCGTCCGCATCATCGATCACGGCGAAGGCATCCCGAAGGAAAACCTCGACCGTATTTTCACCGCCTACTTCACCACGAAGAATCGCGGCGATGAAAACCGCGGCTTCGGCCTCGGCCTCGCCATTTGCCGGAAGATCGCCAACCTGCACGGAGGCCATCTCAATATCAGCAGCCAGCTTCGCCGCGGCACCACCGTGCAGGTGGATCTCCCCTGCCGGCAGCCCCGGCCGAGCCTCCCTCCCGCGGCCGTCGCCGTTTCGTAAATGCGCACGCTGCTCGTTCTCACCGGCCAACCCTCGCTCGCCGCCGCTCTCCAGTCGGTCCTCGATCCGCTCAAGTTCCAGCTCATCGTGAAAGAGGAAGGCGCGGAGGCCGAGCTGCTCCTCGCCCGCGGCGCGATCGATGCCACCATCCTCGACGTCGCGCTCACCGACACGCGCGCCATCCATTTGATCCAGCAAATCAAAGGCTTCGCGCCCGGCTGCCCGATCCTCGTCTATGCGGAGTCCAAGCAGTGGGATTGGGAGGAGGACGCCTACCTGCTCGGTGTCGAGCACGTGCTCGCCAAACCCGTCCGCGGCAAGCTGCTGAATCACCTGCTCTCCCGCTTGTTCGACGGTTCCGACCCGGTGCCGCTCGCCACGGGCCGCGCTTCGATGCAGGCCATCGAGAGCGGGCCGTTCCGTTCGCCCGTGGACCCCGTGCGCGCGCTCGAAGCCCTGCGACGCGTCTCCGGCGTCCTCACGCACAGCCGCGATTCCACCGCGGTGCTCAAGCAGTTCCTGCTGCTCCTGCGCGAGATCATCGGGGTGAATCGCGCCATCATTTTCCTGCGCAAGCCCGCCGGCGTGCTCAATGAAAGTCCGCTCTCCGCCGATGACCGCTGGCTGCGCTCGGCCTGCGCCATCGGGATTGATCAAACGGTGCTCCAGCACTTCGCCCTCTCGCTCGGCGCCGGCATCGGCGGTCATCTCCACCGGCAGGGCCGCATCCTCCAGGCCGCCAGCCGCGAGGCGAGCGCGAACCGCGACATCGCCAAGGAATTCCAGCTTCTCGGCGCGCAGGTCGCCATCCCCATCCTCGATCGCGAATCGCTCCTCGGCGTCGCGGTGTTCGATGAGCGGCTGACCGGCGAGCCCTTCGCGAATGAGGAACTTTCGCTCATCTTCCACATGCTCGAGGAAGTGGGCCTCGCGATCCGCAACTCCTGGCTGCACGACCAGGTGCTCGGCAATCACGCCATGATCGCCGACATCCTCGGCCACCTCGGCAGCGCCTGCGTGGTCGTGGGCCACAACCTCGCCGCGCTCCACGCCAACTCTTCCGCCCAGCAGTTGTTTCTCCCGGATCGTCCCGGCCGCGCGTTTGAATTCAGCGCGCTCCCCCAAGCGCTCGGCAGCCTCGTCTTCACCACCATCAAGACCGGCGTCGGCGTGCCGCCCTTCAAGCTGCAACTGCCGCACACTCCCGACTCGCACTTCCGCGCCGTCATCACGCCCTTCCGCACGCAGAGCACGCCGGGATCGAACGCCGCGCTGCTGGTCGTCGAGGACATCACCGAGCACGAACGCGCGGCCCAACTCGATATCGAAGCCGCCAACCTGCGGATGGTCACCTCGATGGCCGAGCATCTCGCGCACGAAATCGGCAACTCGCTCGTCCCGCTCTCCACCCATCAGCAGTTGCTCCGAGATTCCATCGGCGACCCGGAATTCCAGGAATCCCTCTCCGGCGCGCTGGCCAATGGCGTGAAGCGGATTTCGCGGCTCGCCAACCAAATGCTCTTTCTCGCGCGCGATTGGAAGGGCGACTTCCCGGACTCCGTGCAGATGTCCGATCTCATCGTCGAAGCCTTCCACGAAGCGCACACCCTGCAGCCCGGCCACAAGCTGGCGCAGCTCAATTTTGCCAATCCCGAACTCGCCAAATGGAAAATCAGCGGAGACTACAAGGCGCTCCGCCACGCCTTTTCCGAGATCATGCTGAACGCACTCCAGGCCAATCCCGATGACCCGAACGTCGAAGTTCGGCTCGCCGAAAATGCCGGCGGCGAGCGGCAGCTCGACGTGGAAGTGCGCGACTCCGGCAAAGGCTTCTCGCAGGAATCCGCGCAACGCGGACCGGAGCCCTTCTATTCGACCCGCACCGTCGGCCTCGGCCTGGGATTGACGGTGTCGCGCAAAATCATCGAGAGCCATCGCGGCCGGATCGAGATCGCCTCCCACACCGGCGAGCGCGGCATCGTGCGCGTTTCGCTTCCCATTCCGAACTGAAGCCGGGTAAAGAAAACCCGCCGCCATGCATCCTTCGGGCATCACCTCTGCTATTTCATCCGTGCGAATGAAGCTACTCCCATCGACCCTCCTGGCACTGACTTTGGCCCCCGCCGTTTCGTGGGGATTGGGCATCCGAATCCCCGACCAAAACGCCGAAGCCGTCGCCCGCGGAAACGCCTTCGTCGCCACCGCGGACAATCCCTCCGCCATCTTTTACAATCCCGCCGGCATCACGCAGCTCGACGGCTCGCATTTCCAGGCGGGCGTTTACGCGATCGGCTTCGAGACGCGGGTGAACCTCGACAACGGCGAATCCTTCAGCACCACCAACGACGCGTTTCAATTCGTCCCGCAAACCTTCTCGACCTGGAAACCCGCCGGCCAGCCGGTGGCGCTCGGCTTCGGCGTCTATTCGCCCTTCGGTCTGGCGCTCGATTATCCCGACGACACCTCGTTCCGCAACATCGCGCACAAGGGCCGCATCACCATGCTCACCTTCAACCCGGTGATGGCCCTGCAAATCTCGCGCACCTTCTCCGCCGCCATCGGCGCCATGGTCAGCTACGGCAAAGCTGAACTCGAACGCGGCGTGCGGGCGCCCGGCGACAAATTTCGCTTTGAAGGCGACGGCGTCGGCTACGGCTTCAATGCTGGCCTCCTCTGGAAGCCGCACCGGATGCATAATTTCGGCGCCAACTACCGCGCCCCTTTCTCGATCGACTTCGACGGCGGTTCGCACCTCGAGTTCGACGGCTTCACCGTGCCGACACCCCGCGGCCCTTTCCCCGTCCCGGGCGTCAATCAGCACGAAGACGCCTCGGCGAAGTTTCAATTTCCGCAGACCATCACCCTCGGCTACGCCTTCACACCCACCGAAGACTGGAACTTCGAGTTCAACCTCGATTGGTCCGACTGGGACAACCTGAACACCGTCACCCTCAAGCAGGGTTCCGGCGACGTGCTGCTCCCCTTCAACTGGCGCTCCAGCTTCATCTACGAATTCGGCGTGACGAAAAAATTCCGCCACGGCCTCCGCGCGAGCGCCGGCTACCTGTTCTCCGAAAACTCGGTCCCCAACGAAAGCTTCAACCCTTCGATCCCGGACAGCGACCGGCACGTCTTCAGCGTCGGCGTCGGCCAGCGGCTCTCCCGCTTCTCCTGGGACGTCGCCTACCAATACAGCTACGGCCCCTCCCGCAATATTTCTCAGGACACCGCGGCGGACGGGAACTATCGCTTCGAGAGCCACGGCGTTTCCTTTTCCGTCGGCTACCAGTTCTGAGCCTGCCACCCCGCTCCCGCCATGACCGTCGCCTTGAAACCCACGTTGCTCATCGTCGATGACGAAGAAGGACCACGGCAGTCCCTGAAGATCGTCTTCAAGCACGACTACAACGTGCTGCTCGCGAGCAATGGCGTCGATGCCATCCAACTCGCGCGCGAGCAGACCGTGGATATCGCCGTGTGCGACATCATGATGTTCGGCATGTCCGGCGTCGATCTGCTCAAGGAATTGAAGGAGATGGATCCCTCGATCGAAGTGGTGATGCTGACCGCCTTCGAGACGATCGAGACCGCGCGCCAGGCGCTCCGCTACGGCGCCAGCGATTACCTGAACAAGCCGTTCGACATCCCGTCCATGCGCGCCGCCGTGCGCCGCGCGGCGGACAAGCGCCGCTCGGCCATCGAGTTCAAGCAGACGAACGAGCAACTCCACGAACTCCAGCGCGTGATCCAGGATCAGCGCGTCCGCGAGGAGATGGCGCAGGCGCGCGGCGAGATTTACGCCAGCGTGCTGCACGATCTGAACAGCCCGCTCACCGTGATCAGCGGCTTCGTCGAGCTGATCAATCGCGCCGTGGCAAACGCCGCGTCCGTCGAGGGCGAGCAGCTCGACCGCATCAAGGACGACCTGCACAATCTGCACGACCAGATCAGCCGCTGCTTCGAGATCTCGCGGCGCTACCTCAGCTTCCTCCACGGTTCGCCGTCCGCGAAAGTCCTCGTCTCGACCAACCAGATCATCCACGACCTGCGCGACCTGCTCTCGCGGCATCCCAGCGCCCGCGGCCACCAGCTCACGCTCCGCGGTCTCGACCAGGACATCGTCGCCGATATCAACGGCACCGACTTCCTGCAAATCCTGCTCAACCTCACCAACAACGCGCTGCAAAGCTCTGACCTGCCGCATCGCGTCGAAGTGAAATGCACCCGGCACGCGCTCGCGATCGACCCCGCGACCTACCCCGCCAGCCCCACCCAGCGCTTCATCACGGGTGAACGATTCGCGCCCACCGCGCCCCTGCTCGCCATCGCCGTCACCGACGACGGCCCCGGCATCGAACCTGCGATCCTGGCCCGCCTGTTCGAGGGCCGCTTCAGCACCAAAGCCCCCGACCGCGGCACCGGCCTCGGCCTTTCGATCGTCAAACGCCTGCTCGAAGAAGCGCGCGGCGCGGTTTTGATCCAGACCAAACCCGGCACCGGCTCCACCTTCACCGTCTTCCTCCCCATCCAGGAAAAGCCGGAGCCCAGCGACAGTTGAAGCTGATTCAGTTTTGCGGTGGTCGCCGCGAGCGCGGCGGTCTCGGGTAGGGGTGGGCGTCCCGGGTCCGCCGGTTTGACGCGCAGTGCCGATCGTGGCCCCGCTTGCAATCACATCCGGAAACCCGCCCGTCCGGTGCGGAGGGAGGGGGCAAACCAATGCTCCATCCCTACGTTTATCCGAGGCACTCTACCGCTCAGCGCCCGGCCGTCTTCGCGGGCGGCGCTTCGCCCGGGACGTAAAATTCCACGTAGCCGAGCATCATCTCGTCGTAGGTCTGCGGACCCCAGCGCACCGTCTTGGTCGGATCGGGATTCGCGGGATTTTTGTCGCTGTTGTCGAACCAGCCGGTCGCGCGCACTTTCGCGCCGGCGGGCAGCGAGGGCGGTTCGGCGTAGCGGTAGGAGAGCTGCCAGTTGAAGTCGTAGCGCGGCACGTCGAGCAGCGTGCGGATGCTGCCATCGGGCAGGATCGCCTCGAAGCGGAACGCCGCGCCACGCACGTGCATGTGCGGCATCAGCGCGAGGATTTTCACCTCCGCGGGGACCGGCAGGATCGCCGTCTCCGGATGCCGCTCCGCGCCGGGCGGAATGTTGA
>JBGSYE010000596.1:0-5181 GCA_041751075.1 Chthoniobacteraceae bacterium | reverse complement strand
ATGAGGGCATAGCTCGGCGTATCGTTGGGCGCTCCGGCCGGCACCGTCGCACTGTCGATGGCGATGCCGGTGAGGCTGCCACCCGCCGGACCCGCGCCGGTGAAGCCTGTGCCCGCGGGATTGCCGCTTCCGGCAAAGATCTGGAGCCCATTGGCGATGGCGATCTTTGCATTCGCGATCGACGCGCCGGGGCGGAATTCGCTGCCGGCTTGGGTGAAGGTGAAAGTGCTCTGGATGCCAGGCGTGATGGGATCGATGTCGATGCTCAACGAGGACTCGACCACTCCGGCGGAGAGAAGATCCGACTCACTGCGAAAGACGCCATCGCCCGCATACACGCCCTCGATTTCTCCCGTGATCGAAAGCCCGCTGACCGAGCCGCCGGTGACGATGTTGTCGATGCTGCCCTTCTGATTCCCGAGCGCGCGGGTCTTCAGTCCGAGGAGATTATTGGCCAGGAGCTTCGCGCCATCGTTGCCATTCGAGGCATTGCCATCGGAATCGGACACCCCGCCGCTCGCGGTGAGGTTGCCGATCACATCGCCGGCGACATCGCCCGTGATATCGAGATTCGCATTTGGCCCGAAGGAGATCCCGAGAATCGCGCTGTTGTATCCATCGTACCACACGACCGCCTGCCCGGAGGTCACCTTTACCAGTGTCACCGCGTGGTCGCCGACGGAGGTCTCGCCGGTGCTGGGATTGCCGGCACCGCCGAGGAGATTGGCCCCGTGGACGAGCAGCGCCGGGGCGATGCGGTCTTCGAGAGGTTCGACGGCGGAGTGAGCGATGCGAGGTGTTTTCATAGTGGTGCGAAAGAGCGGAATCCGGGTGTGCGCCCGGCGTTCAGAGCAGCATCGGTGCCGGGTGGGTCCCGGTACCAGGCGCGTCCCCCGTGGGAACCTCCGCGTGCTTCGCGCTGCACAAGACCGGCTGCGCTCGCAGGGAAACCGTTCGACTTCACCCTGCGTAAACCTTACCGAAATCCCGATGCTGCAAAAACCCGACAGCGCGCTGGTGATCGTCGGCCACGGCTCCACCGTGAATCCCGACTCGAGCGCGCCGACCTACGAGCACGCAGAGGCCATCGCCCGCAGCGGCGCCTTCGGCGAGGTGCATTGCGCCTTCTGGAAGGAGGAGCCGAGCTGCCGCCAGGTGCTGCACACCATCGACCGCGACGACATCTACGTGGTCCCGAATTTCATCAGCGAAGGTTACTTCACGAAGTCCGTGATCCCGCGCGAACTCGAACTCGACGGCCCCCTCACGCGCCGTGGTTCTCAGACCGTGAAATACTGCGAGCCGACCGGCAATCACCCGCAAATGACCGAATTGCTCCTGCACCGCGCTGCGCAGGTCGCGCCCGGCGTGCCGCCTTCGGAGACGAGCCTGCTCATCGTCGGGCACGGCACGGACCTCAATGAAAACTCCGCCGTCGCCGCCAAGCGCGAGGTCGAGCGCATCCGCGCGCGCGGGCTCTATGCCGAGGTGCTGAATACTTACATGGAAGAGGAGCCGCTGATCGCAAAGTGGGACGCGCTCACCACGCAGCCGCATGTGGTGGTCGTGCCGTTTTTCATCTCCGACGGGCTGCACAGCTACGAAGACATCCCCGTGCTGCTCGGCATCGCTGCGGAATCCAGCGGTGCGGCGAGCGCCACGTCGATGGAGGTTTTCCGGCGCAATCCTTACGCCCTCCGCGGGCGCACGCTTTACTACGCCAGTTCCATCGGCACGGAGCCGCTCTTTGCGGAAGTGATCCTCGATCAGGTCGCGGCGTTCGATGCCGCGCAGCCGTGAGCCGCGATCTCACTGCCACACTGGCCGCGTGGCTGGCGGGCGGCGGATCGCGAGTCGGACAGCTCGCGATCACCGCCCTCCCCGAGGGCTTCGAACTCCGACATCACGAAGACGCGGAGCGCGACGATCTCACGCTCTTCACCCGCTGGGAGGACGCACGGCCGCTGGCCAATGCCGGCGACGACGGCGTCTTCCGTCCGCTGAAGACGGCGCCGAATCTCCGCCACGGCTGGCGGCTCCTGCTCCGCGACATCGCGGAGGTCCGCAAAGCCCTCGACTACTTTTATCCCGCGATGCTCGGAATCGGCGAAAGCTTCGTCCGCGGCGAATTGACCGCCGTCCCGCTGCGCACGACGCTCGCACGCCAGACCGGCATGTACGCGATCACCAGGACGATCACCGACGAACAGGCGCGGACGATGATCGATCGCTTCTGCGCCGGCTGTCTCAAACAGCGACTGTGGGAAATCGCCGGCGAGAATCTGACTCCGCCATCATGGAACGCCGCAGAGCTTCCCCTGCTCTGCCACGAGGCGTGCAATCTCCTCGTCGCCGAGACGAGGAAGGTCGTGAAAAAGAAATGACGAATGACGGATGCAGAATGACGAATGATCCACGAGCGGCGGCACGCGTCTCGTCGTTCGTCATTCCGCCCACGATCCTCCGCGCCCGGATCGTCGTCACCATGGATGGTCCGCCGATCGAAGACGGCGCCGTCGCGATCGACGGAAATCGCCTCACCGGCGTCGGCCGCGCGGCGGAATTCGAGGGCGAAGTCACCGACCTCGGCGACGTCGCGCTGCTTCCCGGGCTCATCAATGCCCACTGCCATCTCGACTACACGATGATGCGCGGGGCGATCATGCGGCCCGACAGTTTTACCGCGTGGGTGCGGCGCATCAATGCGCTCAAGCGCTCGCTCGACAACGAAGACTACCTCGCCGCGATCACCCGCGGCTTCGCCGAGCTGGGGAAGTGGGGCACCACCGGCGTCTGCAATATCGAGGCCTTCCCCGAGCTCATGCTGCGGCTCGGCCCGCCGCCGATCCGCACCTGGTCCTTTTATGAAATGATCGACATCCGGCATCGCTACACGAGCGAAGAAGTCGTCGCCGGAGCGCTCGCATTTTTCGCCCGGCGCGACCATCCGCTCGCGCTCTTCGGCCTCTCGCCGCACGCGCCCTTCACCGCATCGGCCTCGCTCTACCAGCTCGCCAATGCATGCGCCGAGGCGCTTGCGATGCCGCTCACCACGCACGTCGCGGAATCGCGCGAAGAGCTCGAGATGTTCCGCGAAGCGGGCGGTGAACTCTATCGTTTCCTCGATTCGCTCCAGCGCCCGATGAGCGACTGCGGCTATCACGCCCCCTTTGCCCATCTCTGGCTCCAGGGCGCCATCGACTCCCGCTGGCTGCTCGCGCACATGAACGAACTGACCGAGGAGGATTTCTCCATCCTCGAGAGCCTGCCGCGCGGCGGTGGCCCGAGCATCGTGCATTGCCCCGGCAGCCATCGCTACTTCCGGCACACGCCATTCCAATTCCGGCGGCTGCACGATCTCGGCATCAATATCTGCATCGGCACCGACAGCCTCGCGAGCACCCGCTCGCTGAGCCTTTTCGATGAAATGCGCGAGCTGCGCGCGATCGAGCCGTGGATCACCCACGAGCACGCCCTCCGCACCGTGACGGTGAATCCCGCGCGCGCCCTGCGCCGCCACCATCGACTCGGCCAGATCCGGCCCGGAGCGCTGGCCGACTTGATCGCCCTCCCAGTGTCCGGTAAGGTCTCCTCAGTCCACGAAGAAATCGTGGAACACCGACACCCGGTATCCTGGGTAATGATCGATGGCCAGATACGCCCATAACCTTTTCCCAATCGTGATCGCCGCCCTCCTGGCAGCGATGCCCGCGTCCGCGTCCGCTGCGACGAAGAAAAAGACGCCCGCGAGAAAACCCACGCCCACAAAGCGCGCGCCGACTCCCAAGCCCGCGCCGACTCCGCCGAAGCCCACCCCGCGCCCGGCGTCCGCGATGCTCGCCGACGGAAAGCTCGAACTCGCGGCCAAAGGCGCCATCGTCATCGACGCCTATACCGGCCTGCCGCTCTTCGAGAAGAACTCGGACGCCTCCTACTATCCCGCCAGCACCACGAAGATCCTGACGGCGCTGCTCGTCATCGAGGCCGGCAATCTCGATCGCATCGTCGAGGTCACCAAAGAGGACTCGGATGTCGGTGAATCCGGCCTCAGCATCAAACCCGGCGAGCGCTACACGCGCCGCCAGATGCTCTTCGGCCTCATGCTGAAGAGCGCGAACGATGTGGCTCACTCGCTGGGTCGCGACAATGCGGGGACGATGGAAGCATTCACGGCCAAGATGACGCTCCGCGCGCAAGAGCTCGGCGCGAAGAACACCGTCTTCCGCAATGCGCACGGACTCCATCACATCGAGCATTACACGAATGCTCGCGATCTCGCCGCGATCACCCGTGCCGCGATGCAACAGCCCTTTTTCCGCGAACTCGTCACGACTCCGGCCTTCACCTGGCAGCGCACCGGGGGTCCGTGGGTCGTCACCAATCACAACCGCTTGCTCAAGGACTTCCCCGGCTGCACCGGCGTGAAGACCGGTTACACGCGGCCCGCCCAGCAGGTGCTCGCCAGCGCCGCGCTGCGCGATGGGCGGGAAGTGATCGCCGTCGTGATGCACACGGACAAACCCGGCATCTGGGAGGACAGCAAGCTCCTCCTCACCTACGGCCTCCAATATCCGCCCGGCGCCGGCCCCGCGATGGGCGACACCGCCGCAGCACTCGGCGGAAACTGAGTCCCCTCCATGTCCATCGCAACGAAGACCGGCGACACCGGCGCCACCGGACTCATGTACGGCAGGCGCGTGTCGAAGACCCACCCGCGCATCCTGGCGAACGGCGCCGTGGACGAACTCAATGCCTCGCTCGGCACCGTGCGCGTCGCGGTCGGCGACGCCTGGGTCACCGATGCGGTGCTCTCGATTCAGAAGGAACTCGTGACCCTCATGGGCGAACTCGCCGTGGTGCCGGAGGATCGCCAGCGGTATCTCGACGGCGGGCATCATTTTTTCTCCGCGCCGATGGTCGATCGGCTCACCGCCATCGTCGATGATCTCGAGAAGAACCATCACATCAGCTACCACGGTTGGGCCACACCGGGGGCGACCGCGGGCAGCGCAGCGCTGGACGTGGCGCGCACCGTCTGCCGGCGAGCCGAGCGGGAGGTCATCGCGCTCGGCGAGTCCGGGGTGGAGGTGAATCCGGAGATCGTGCGCTACCTCAACCGCCTCTCCGATCTCTGCTGGCTCTGGGCGCGGTGGATCGAGACGCCGTAGAGCGAGTGTGCCG
>JBGSYE010000595.1:0-3775 GCA_041751075.1 Chthoniobacteraceae bacterium | reverse complement strand
GACCACGCACGCACCCTGCTCGCGCTCGCCGCCGCCTACCGCGCGGGCGGACGACCGGACGACGCGCGCCGGATGGCGGTGCGATTTACGGAGATGCATCCGCAGGACGCAGGCGGCTGGCTCCACCTCGCGCAGACTTATCATGGCGCCGGAGACGCCGATGCCGCGCGTGGCGCCATCGACAAGGCGCTCGAGATCGACCCCAACGCGCAGCCGGCCATCGCGCTGCGCTTCAATGTAACCGAGGCCGCGGACAAGGCGGTCGAGGCGCGCCTGCTGGCCTTCGGCGAAGAGCGCAACGCCTGGATGCCCTTCCTGATCGCGAGCGCGATGGCGCGCGATCGCGGCGATCTCGCCCTCGCGGTGAGGTATGCGGAGCGCGCTTACGAACTCGCGCCCGACACCGAGGATGTGCTTCTGCACTTCGGCGCCCTGCTCGGCCAGACGAAGGATGTCGCGCGCCTCTCCGCTGTGATCGAGCCGCGGGTCGCGTGCGGCAAATTTTCCAAGCGGCTCGACTGGAACTACGCGCAGGCGCTCAAATCCGCGGGGAAAGTCAGCGAGGGCGTGAACGTGCTGATCAGCGCGGCCTCGGCGGAAGGCGCGCCGGAGGAGTTCAAGCAGGCCGCCGCTTCGACCATCGACTTCTGGAATGGCTACCTCGCCGAAAGCGGCGTGAAGGTCGAGACGCTCAAGGCCGGGATGCTCTCGAGGCCGGTCCTGCTCCGGCTCGCGGATGGAGACGGCGCCGTGCTCATGCACGCCGGACATCCGCTGCCGGTGGAGGGAAAATTTCCGTGGCGCGTGCCGCCGGATGGCCGCGCGGAGACGCGGATTCACATCCAGCAGGGACAGTCAGGATCCGTCGTCGAGCCGCACAAACTCGGCGCCTTCATCGTGCGGGGCCTGCCGCCCGTGACCGGCGGCGCGCATACGCTGCAATGCCGGATCGCGGCGTCGCCGCAGGCCACGCTCATCTTCCACGCTGTGCTCGGAAATCGCGAGCTGCGGGTCGCCTGGGAGCCAGCGTCATCGTAAGCCGGGACTCGCGTGCAGGAGGTCGCTTTACCGCGCTTCATCACCGAGGACGACGCCGAAGCCATCGGCATCCTCGAGACGAAGATGCGCGCAGTTTATCGGGATCCCGCTGCCTACCCGCCCTTCACGGATGTAAGTAATCAGCCGGAACTTTGGTCGATCGTGATCCAGCGGGCCCGGGCGCGCGCGGCGGGCGGGCCGTGCCGGGTTCTCGAGATCGGATCGGGTCGGTCTGGCTTCGCCGCGGTGCTCGCGGAGTCCGGTTTGCGCAAGGCGGGCGGCGTCCACTACACGGCGCACGATGTCACCGATGCGAATCGCGATTTTCTGCGCGCGCGCGCCGACGATACGGTCATCGGCCCGGTGAGCGAACTGGCCGGCCCCTTCGACATCGTTTTTCATTCCTTCGTCCTGGAGCACATCGTGCGGCCGCGGGCGTTTCTCGAGCAAATCCTCGCTCTCCTGCCGCCAGCCGGGCTGCATATTTTCAGTTGTCCACGTTACGACGCGCCGGGCATGGCGCCACCGTCGCTCGCCCATTTTGGAGTCCGTGGCCGACTGGCGTATGCCCTCTTCAATCTGCGCCGCGCCTTGTCGGGACGTCCGCGATTTCCGCTGCTCTCGGATCCCGCCATCTTTCACGGCCCGTACTATCGCGATGCGGATGCGATCCATTGCGTGGCGCTGCGTGACATCGAGCGGCTGCATCGGGACCGCGCGGACATCGAGCGATTCCGCATTCCTGCCTACACCTTGAAGGATCGTCTCGTGAAGCGCCTCATGAGCATGCACCTCATCCTCCGAAAGACTCCATAGCCAGAAAGAGCCGGCGCAGATTCACCCCACGAACTCCAGCTCCACCGGCGCGGGGATCAGCCCCAGCGCGTGGCCGCGTGCGAGCAATTCCCGGATCGCCCGCCGGCCGACATCGCCGTAGTCGAGGGTGAAGTCGTTCACGTACATCCCGATGAAGCGGTCCGCGAGTTCCGTATCCATGCCGCGGGCCAGCGGCATCGCGTGGGCCACTCCGGCGGCGCGATGTGCGAGGCCGTAGCGGATGCTCTCGGCGAGGATCGCATTGATCTCGCTGCGATCCGCGGGCGCGAGGTCTTTGCGGATGACGTTGCCGCCGAGCGGCAGCGGCAGGCCGGTGCCCGCCTTCCACCACTCGCCGAGATCGACGATCTTCCGAAAACCGTCGCGCGCGTAGGTGAGCTGGCCTTCGTGAATGATGAGCCCCACGTCGCTCTGGCCCGAGGCGACATGCTCGAAGATTTCATCGAAGGGCACGACGACGATATTCTCCGGTCGCGCCTCGAAGTAGATCCCGAGGGCCAGGAAGGCGCTGGTCATCAGCCCGGGCACGGCGATTTTTTTCGACCGCAGCCAGGCGCGCTTCGCGGCTTCATCCGGGAGTTCCGGGATCGTCGAATCATGGCGTGCGATGAGCATCGGCCCGTAGCCGTCGCCCATACTGGCGCCGCAGGGCAGCAGGGCGTACCGGTCGAGCACCGAAGCGTAGGCGTGGATAGAGATCGCCGAGATGTGCAGCTCGCCGCGGGTGGCGCGCTCATTGAGCGTCTGGATGTCCTGGAGGATGTGCTGAAACTCCCACCCGCGCGTGTCGATCTTGTGCTCGGCGAGCGCGTAAAACATGAACGCATCGTCGGGGTCGGGAGAGTGGCCGAGGGTGAGGAGCATTTGGGGATTTGGATTTCAGAGGCACAGAGGGCACGGAGGCATCTGAAACAAGAATGCCGAATCGAAAACCATCTGCGGTTCTCCGTGCTCTCTGTGCCTCTGTGTTTGAAACTGCATCACACACTCTAGGATTTACGCAGCAGCATGCCGCAGAGGTGCCCGAGCCATACGGCGACGAGCGAGAGGAGGACGGAGAGGGCGACGTTGTTTCCGGCGGCGAGCAGGCGGCCTTCGTGGGCGAGTTCGAGCGTTTGCAGGCTGAAGCTGGAGAAGGTGGTGTAGCCGCCGAGCAGACCGATCATGAAGAGCTGGCGGGTGAAAGGCATCGGGCCGAGCGCGGCGAGGAAGCCGATGGCGAAGGAACCGCTCACATTTACAAAGATCGTGCCGAGGTGCGGGTGACCGAACCGCGCCCCGGCGAGTGCCGAGAGCCAGAAGCGCAACACGCCGCCGAGGGCGCTGCCGAGAGCAATCCAGAGATAGGACATGAGGAAGTTGGAAGTTCAAAATGCGAAGTTCAAAACAAACTTCAAAGGCGTGAAAAAGTGGAAAGGACTCGAAGCGCGCTCACGTCGGTTTCAGACATTTCCATTCATTGGAATTTGTTTCGAGCTTCGACTTTCGACCTTCATCGAATGAGCCCCCGCGTCCGCAGCCAGAGTTCCGCCCGCCCCGGCGAGGCGCAGGGCGGATCGGGGTGCACGGCGCATGATGTGGCTCGAATCGCCCAGCCTGCGCAATCCTCGGCAAAACCACCCCCGAGTCTGGGGGCGTCGTTTCACACCGGATGGACTATTTTCCTCTGTAAAACCATCGCCGGGAGACCGCTGGCACACCCGTTGCTAAAGCCGCCGACGCCACACAGGCGCGCTCATTCCGGCGCAGCAGCCACAGTCCCAAATCCATGGGGCAGAGGCGGCCCACCCGGACTGCGGTGCTCAGGCCAGTCCACCAACAAACCCACACCACCAACGACACAATGTTGAACCTCCAACGTCATCTCGCCCAAGGCGCGCTCGCTGCGATCTTCGCGGCC
>JBGSYE010000594.1:0-1813 GCA_041751075.1 Chthoniobacteraceae bacterium | reverse complement strand
TTTCCCCATGCGTGGCGTTACCGCGATTACGTGATCGACGCGGTGAATGCGGACCTGCCGTTCGACCGCTTCATCACCGAGCAGATCGCCGGCGATTTGCTGACTGCGCGCGACGATGCGGAGCGGGCGCGGCTGCTCATCGCGACGGGATTCCTCGCGCTCGGCGCGAAGGGACTGAACGAGATGAACAAGGCTCAGTTCGCCGCCGACCTGGCCGATGAACAGCTCGACACCGTGACGCGCGCGGTCATGGCCAGCTCCGTGGCCTGCGCGCGCTGCCACGATCACAAGACGGACCCGTTCAGCATGGCGGATTACTACGCGCTCGCGGGCATCTTCAAGAGCACCCGGACCTTCTACGGCACCTGGATCGACTCGGAGAATAACAACGACAGCGATCTCATCCTGCTGCCGGCACTTCCATGCCAGTCGATCCCGAACCGCTCCATCCCGAAGAAGCGCGTGGAGCAACTCAAGGCCGATCTGGCGAAGCTGGATCGGGAGGAAAAGGACGGCCGGAAATACGTGGCGAAGGCGAAGGCCGAGGGACGGGACATCAGTGGCGAAAGCTACGAGATGATCCGCAACGCCATCCGCATCTACTGGTCGCGCGGCGGCCTCGAAGGGCAGCTCGAAACCGTGGACGACGAAGGCCGCGCGCTGCCGCTCTGCATGGGGGCGATGGACGCGGAGACGATCCGCGACTCGCAGTGGTATGAGCGCGGCGAGATCGCGCATCCGGTGGAGGTCGTGGCGCGAGGTTTCCCAAAAGTCATCGATGCGAGTGAACTTCCCCCACCGGCGGCGCAGAGTGGCCGACTCGAACTCGCCCGCTGGCTCACCAGCCGCGAGCATCCCTTCACTGCGCGCGTGATGGCAAACCGCGTGTGGCGTCATCTCTTCGGCACCGGGCTGGTGCGCACGGTGGATAACTTTGGCTTCAGCGGCGAGCGCCCGAGCCATCCGGAGTTGCTCGATCGGCTCGCGCTGCAGTTCATGGACGGCGGCTGGTCGGTGAAGGCGCTCATCCGCGAGGTCGTCCTGTCTCGCACCTATCGGCAGGCGTCCACGTATCGCGCGGATTGCTTTGCGAAAGACCCGGACAACCGGCTGCTCTGGCGCGCCAACAAACGCCGCCTCGATGCCGAGGTCATCCGCGATTCCATGCTCGCGGTGTCCGGTCTGCTCGACCCCTCGCGGCGCCCCGGCTCACTGGTCGCGGACCTCGATGGGCAGTCCGTATCGCTCATCGGCTTCAATCGCAAAGTGCCCGCCGATCTCGACGGTTCGCACCGGCGCTCCGTCTATCTGCCGGTGCTTCGCGATCAGTTGCCGGATGTGCTGGAGCATTTCGATTTCGCCACGCCGACGCTCGTCTCCGGGGATCGCGACGTGACCAATGTGCCGCTCCAGGCGCTCTACCTGATGAATGGCCCCTTCGTGCAGGAGCAGGCCGCTGCGCTCGCCGCGCGTGTGACTCGCGAAGCGGCGACTCACGACGAGCGCATCCGGCGCGCCTTCGAGCTGTGCTTCAATCGCCCCCCGGATGCGGCGGAGTGCGCGCTCGCCGCTTCGTTTTTCCAATGCTCGCAGCAAACCGCGGACGGAACGCCGCCCGACGAGCGGACACTCCTCGCGAGCTACTGCCAGGCGCTGCTCTCCTCCGCGGAGTTTCGCAATGTGGATTGAGTAGTCACCCTCCCGACGCCCATGCATGCACCAACCCCATTTCTGAATTCGCCACGCCTGCTCACCCGGCGGGATGCTTTGCGGACACTCTCATCTGGCATCGGCTATCTGGCCTTTGCGGCGC
>JBGSYE010000593.1:0-8670 GCA_041751075.1 Chthoniobacteraceae bacterium | reverse complement strand
TCTCCGACGGGGCGATCGTGGCAGGAAACCCGGCAACCCCCGTGCGCCACGGGTGAAGCGCTGAGCCGCCACCCCACGCCGTGAAGATCACCATCGCCCAAGGGGCTTTCCTGCCGGTGCCGCCGCTCCAGGGTGGCGCGGTCGAGAAGGTCTGGTTCGCGCTCGGGCAGGAATTCGCGAAACGCGGCCACGAGGTCACGCATCTCTCGCGGCGTTTTCCGCGCCTCCCCGACGAGGAAGTGCTCGCCGGAGTGCGGCTCGTCCGCGTCGCTGGTTTCGACAGGCCGCGATCGCTGCTGGTGCTGAAGGCGCTCGATTTCCTCTACTCGCTGCGTGTCACGCGCCGGCTCCCGCCCGCGGACATTCTCGTCACAAATACATTCTGGCTGCCGATCCTTCTGCGCTCCGAGATACGAGGGCGGCTCTACGTGCATGTCGCTCGCTACCCCCGCGGGCAGATGGCATTCTACCGGCACGCCGCGCGATTGCAGACAGTCTCGCATGCGGTCATGGAGGCGATCCTCACCGAAGCGCGCGTGCCGCGGAGCCAAGTCTGCACGATTCCCTATCCCGTGCTCATCCCGCGACCTGCGGCGCCTCCGGCATTTGCGGGACGGGAAAAGGAAATCCTTTTCGTCGGTCGCGTGCATATGGAGAAAGGCGTGCATCTCCTGATCGAAGCCTTCCGACTCCTCCCCAAGGAACGATTCGCCGCCTGGCGGCTGGTGATCGTCGGCCCCTCCGGGGTCCACCTCGGCGGGGGCGGAGCGGGCTACCAGAAGCAGCTCGAAGCACGGGCTGGCCCGATCGCAAGCCAGGTCACATGGGCGGGACCGGTCTTCGATCCCGAAGCCCTCGCGAACTTTTTCCGCAGCGCATCGCTGTTCCTCTATCCGTCGCTCGCCGAGCGCGGCGAGACCTTTGGGCTCGCGCCGCTGGAGGCCATGTACCACGGCTGCCCGGCACTCGTCTCCGACCTCGGCTGCTTCCGCGAATTCCTGAGCAATGACGTGGATGGATTCGTCTTCGATCACCGGGCGAAGCAGCCCGCGACCGCACTCGCGGAGCGGCTTGCCCAGTTGATGGACGATCCAGCGCGCCTGGCGCGAGCGAGCGAGGCGGCTTTGCGGAAATCGGAAAACTACTCGCTGGAGCGGATCGCCCAGGTGTATCTCGACGACTTCGCGTCACTCGTGGCCCCCACGGATCGACACGCATGAACACCGACCGCGTTCCTGTCTCGATCCTCATCCCGATCAAAAACGAAGCGGGGAATCTCCCGCGCTGCCTCGACTCCGTGCGCTGGGCGGACGAAGTCTTCGTCATTGATTCGGCGAGCACGGATGGTTCCGCGGAGATCGCGCAGAAGCGAGGCGCGCGGGTCGTGCAGTTCGCCTTCAGCGGCGCCTGGCCGAAGAAGAAAAACTGGGCGCTCGAGAATCTGCCTTTCCGTCACGAGTGGGTCTTCATCCTCGACGCGGATGAGGTCCTCCCGCCCGAGGCCGAGGCGGAGTTGCGCGCCATCGTCACCGATCCTGGCCACGCGACCGCCGGCTACTGGATCAATCGCCGCTTCATGTTCATGGGCCGCTGGCTGCGGCACGCCTACTATCCGAATTGGAACCTGCGCCTCTTCCGGCACCGGCTCGGACGTTACGAAAAGCTCACCGACATCGATACGCAGAGCGGCGACAACGAAGTCCACGAACACGTGATCGTCACCGGCCCGACCGCGCGCCTGCGCTGCGAGATGGATCATTACGCCTTCCCCTCCGTGGAAGTCTTCATCGAGAAGCACAATCGCTACTCGAACTGGGAAGCCCGCGTCGCGCTGGACCGCCATCTCCGCGCGAGCAGCGGCCGCCTCCAAAGCACCGAGGTCGGCGCGCGGCGGCGACTCAAGCAGCTCTCGCAGGCGCTGCCCTTCCGCGGCCTGCTCCGCTTTCTCTACGTGTATGTCTGGCAGCGCGGTTTTCTCGACGGGTGGGAAGGTTACTATTTCGCGCGACTCCACGGCTTTTACGAATTCCTCAGCGTCGCCAAGACCTACGAACTGCGCCGCGCGCCGGGTCGCGAAAAGTAGTGGATCGGCAGGTTGGCTTCGCGAAAGTCGGGCCTCCCATGAAGCGCGATCTGCTCGACGAACTCGCCGCGGCTCCGGCGCTGGCCCGGAAGCTCGCGGAGATCCGCGACGGCGCGGAGCCGGTCGTCTTTGAGCAGGTGACGGAGGCGGCGCAGCCGTTTCTGGCGGCGATCCTCGTGCGGAAGCTGAAACAGCGGCTCTGGCTGGTCTGCCCGGATGTGCGCTCGCAGGAGACGATGCACAATGAGCTGCTCAACTGGTTCCCCGATGCGCTCTTTTTCCCCACGGTGGAGCAGGCGCCCTTTGAGGGGGCGGTGGCCGATCCCGAGACGACGGCCGAGCGGCTGGCGATCGTGCAGAAGCTCTCCGATCCAAAAACCCGCCATCCCGTGGTGCTCACGCGGACGAGTCTCACGGATAGCGTGCCGACGCCGGCCACGCTGAAGGCGCAGGAGCTGTGGCTGCGGCCGAAGATGAAGCTCGATCGCGAGCAGCTCGTGGCGCAACTCTCGGCGGCGGGTTATGAGCGGGTCGCGCAGGTGTCGGCGCGGCGGCAGTTCGCGGTACGCGGCGGCATCCTGGATCTCTTTTCGCTGCATCACACGCTGCCCGTCCGCATCGAACTCTTCGACGACGAGATCGAATCGCTGCGGGAGTTCGATCTCGATACGCAGACTTCGGTGCGCACGATGGTCGCCTGCACGCTGCTGCTCGGGGAAGTGGAGAAGCTCGAGTGCCCATTGAGCGACTATCTCGGCGCGAAGGATCTCGCCATCGACGTGAACTCGGGTTCCACGGCGGCGCGGGTAGCGATCCGGGAGGATGGGTCGCATGGGTCGCATGAGACCCATGCGCCCTATGAGGACCACTCCATGGCCTTCTACGATCATGGGCTCGGCGAGTTCGAGGCGGGCGATTTCGTGGTGGATGAAATCAAGCGGGAGAGCTTCTTCACGCAGCTCCGCGAGTGGCGCGAGCAGGGCTGGCAGACGCACGTCTTCTGCAACAACGAAGGCGAGATCGAACGCCTGCGCGAGCTGGTGCCGCCGGTCGAGGAGGAGGCGCTCGTCTTCGCCGTCGGGACGCTGGCGCGCGGCTTTACCTGCCCGGCGGCAAAGGTCGCGGTGCTCTCCGATGCGGAACTCTTTGGCCGCTACCGCAACACTCGTGCCCGGCGGATGGCGCTGCGGCGGGCGCGCGAGCAGGCCAGCCGCGCGCAGATCGACTTCAGCGAACTCAACGAGGACGACCTCGTGGTGCACCTCGAGCACGGCATCGGCCGCTACGAAGGGATGCGCGCTGTCCCCCGACCGGACGGCAGGAGCGAGGAGGTGCTGGTCGTCACCTTTGCCAATGACGCGCGGCTCTACGTGCCGGTGGAGCAATCGTATCTCCTCTCGCGCTACGTCGGCGTCGGGCGGCAGAACCCGCCGCTCTCCACGCTCGGCGACGGCAAGTGGTCGAAAGCGAAGGCCAGCGCGGAGAAGGCCGTCTTCGATTACGCGGCGCGGCTGCTTTCGGTACACGCCGAGCGCGAGACGGCGCGCGGCCATGCCTTTCCGCCGGATACGAAGTGGCAGCGGGAATTCGAGTCGTCGTTCCTTTTCAAAGAGACGGCGGATCAGATCACCGCCATCGCCGCGGTGAAGGCGGACATGGAAGGCGAGCAGCCGATGGATCGGCTGATCTGCGGCGACGTGGGCTTTGGCAAGACTGAGGTCGCGATCCGCGCGGCCTTCAAGGCGGTGATGGGGGGCAAGCAGGTCGCCGTGCTCGTGCCGACGACGGTGCTGGCGCAGCAGCACTACCACACCTTCCGCGAGCGGATGTCGGACTACCCGGTGACGGTGGAAGTGCTCAGCCGCTTCCGCACCCAGGCCGAGCAGCGCAAGGCCGTGCAAGCCGCGCGCGACGGCACCGCGGACATCATCGTCGGCACGCACCGCCTGCTCTCGAAGGACATCGAATTCAAGAACCTCGGGCTGGTCGTGATCGATGAGGAGCAGCGCTTCGGCGTGCTGCACAAGGAGCGCTTCAAGGAGATGTTCAAGCTCGTGGACATGGTGACGCTCTCGGCTACGCCGATCCCGCGCACGCTTTACCTCTCGCTGATGGGGGCGAAGGACATGAGCACGATCGAGACGCCGCCGCTCAATCGCATCCCGGTCGAAACGCTGATCTGTCCGTATGACGAGCGGGTGATCCGCGATGCGATCAATCGCGAGCTGGCGCG
Source organism: Chthoniobacteraceae bacterium (assembly GCA_041751075.1). Classification (GTDB taxonomy): domain Bacteria; phylum Verrucomicrobiota; class Verrucomicrobiia; order Chthoniobacterales; family Chthoniobacteraceae; genus JANNXQ01. Next base: position 4,354 of record JBGSYE010000593.1, on the reverse strand, counting down.
GCAGGGCCAGGTGTACTTCCTGCACAACCGCGTGCAATCGATCGAGACGGTGCGCAACCGGATCGCGAAGCTGTGTCCGAAGGCGCGGCTCGTGATCGGGCACGGGCAGATGAATGAACACGAACTGGAGGACGTGATGCAGCAGTTTGTGAGCGGCGAGGCGGACGTGCTGATCTCGACGACGATCATCGAGAGCGGCCTCGATATCCCGAACGCAAACACGATCATCATCGACCGCGCGGACCGCTTTGGCCTCGCCGATCTCTACCAGCTCCGGGGCCGCGTCGGCCGCGCGCAGCACAAGGCCTATGCCTACCTCATGCTGCCACGCGATATGATGACGCTGGGCGAGGCGCGCAAGCGGATCAACGCGATCAAACAGTACGGCTCGCTCGGCGCGGGCTTCAAAATCGCCATGCGCGACCTGGAGATCCGCGGCGCGGGAAACATCCTCGGCACCGCGCAGAGCGGGCACATCGTGAGCATCGGTTTCGACCTGTATTGCTCGCTGCTCAAGCAGGCGATCACGAAGCTGAAGGGCGAAAAGGTGCGGTCGCGGCTCGAGGTGGTGCTGCGCACGGATTTCGTGGCGCTGCGCGAGGCGGAATATTCCAAATCCGAAATCGGCCAGGCCGCTGCCTTCCTGCCGGTGAGCTACATCACCGAAGCCCAGCCGCGCATCCAGGCGTATCGGCGGCTCGCGGAGGTGGCGACGCAGGAGGCGCTCGATGAATTGCGCGCGACTTGGCGTGATCGCTTTGGTCCCCTGCCCCGGCCCGTCGAGAATCTCCTGCTCCTCACCGAGACCAAACTCGCGGCCGCCGCGCGCAAGGTGAGCGTCGTGGAGGTGAAGGAGGACAAAGTGATGCTCACGAGGCACGGCGACTTCATCCAGATCGACGGAAAATTTCCCCGCATCCGCACAATCGAGCCGAACGAACGGCTCCGCGAAGTGCTCCGGCTGATCCGCTCGCTCTGAAGCGGCTCCGCGGCTCCTCCCCGCCCCCGATTCGACGCTTGTCGCGCGGCGGAGGCGGTGCACACATTTCTTTCCATCCCCTCCCACCTATGCGCATCTCCATTTGTTTCGCCCTTCTCTATGTCGCCGCCGCATCATCCCACGCGGCGCCTGCCGTCGTTACCGGCGAGTTTGAGAAGATCCACTTTACCGATGAATTCTGGGCGGAAGGCGCGCACTTCGGGGACTTCAACAAGGACGGAAAGATGGACGTCGTGTACGGCAATTCCTGGTGGGAAGGGCCGGATTTCACAAAGCGCCACGAGTACTACCAAGTGGACGAGAGCTTCACCGTGAAGCAGGCGGACGGGACCGAGAAAACGATCCGCGGCTACAAAGGCGCACTCTCTGGAGAAAATGCCTACTCGAAGAACTTCCTGGCATACACCCACGACTTCAATGGCGATGGCTGGACAGACATCCTCGTGCTCGGTTTTCCCGGCGCGGAGTCCTGGTGGTTTGAAAATCCGCAGGGAAAGGGCGGCCTCTGGGCCCGGCATGTGGCGATCGACGTGACCGACAATGAGTCGCCGACCTTCACCGACATCACCGGCGACGGGCGGCCGGAGATCGTTTGCGGATCGCGGGGCTACCTGGGATACGCCGAGTATGACCCGAAGAATCCAACGGCGAAGTTCACCTGGCACAGCATCTCGCCGCTGGTCATGGGGACGGGCAAGGATGGTAAGCCGGCGCCGCTCTACTTCCGCTTCACGCATGGCCTGGGCGTCGGCGACGTGAATGGCGATGGCCGTCTCGACCTGCTCGAAAAGACGGGCTGGTGGGAGCAGCCAGCCTCGCTCAGCGGCGACCCGGTGTGGGCGAAACACGAGGCGCTCTTCGGCACCCGCGGTGGCGCGCAGATGTTTGCCTACGATGTGAATGGCGACGGAATGAATGACGTGATCACCAGCCTCGACGCACACGGCTACGGGATCGCATGGTTCGAGCAGACGCGCGACGGCGGGGCCGAGGGCTGGACGCAGCACCTCATCGTAGGTGAAAAGGCGGAGGAGAATCCCCAAGGCATCGTATTCTCACAGCCGCACGCCATGGATTTCGTCGATATGGATGGCGACGGAATCAAAGACCTCATCACCGGGAAACGCTTCTGGGCGCACGGCCCGAAGGGCGACGCGGACCCGATGGGGACGCCGTATCTCTACTGGTTTCGCCTGACGCGCGAGGGAGGGAAAGTCGCCTGGCTCGCGCATCAGATCGACGATGCGAGCGGCGTCGGGACGCAGGTCGTGGCCGGGGATGTGAATGGCGACGGCCGCCCGGATGTGGTCGTCGGCAATAAACGGGGTGGGTTTGTATTCATTCGAAAGTAGCGATTGCCGAGATGCTTGCAATGGAAGCTCCGCGGCGTCCTACAAAACGTCTTTACAGTAATCCGACGCCGCAGAACTTATTATCTTGCAGCCAAAACAGAACGGCACCTAGGCTCCCGCGACGTTGCACGGAGCAGTCTGTGACGACCGTTATGGTCCCACAGCCCGATTCTATTTCAGAACCGCCCTTCGCAACATCCCCAGCTATGCGAGTCCCCCATCCTACCACCGCTGTCTTATCCGAAGGCATCCTCTCCGCAGCCATCGTGGCGGAGTCATCGCAAACCCCGGCCAACGACTTTGCCGACCATCTCGCGCATCCACTCGACCGAACCGCATTCGCCGACATCCGGAAGAAAACCAGTGGCAGGGAACCGTTCGGAGCACCGCGGCCGGATCACTCCGATGACGGCGCCAGTCCGCTGGACGGGAGCATTGCGGGCGAGTGCCCGGTAGCCAATGCAGGGGACTCGCTGCGCCTGCCCTTCGTTCCAGCCCCGCGGGAGTTGCTGCCGGAGGTGCGCTCCGCGCAACAGCGCCGCATCGATCGCAAGCTGTCGCTGATCCGGCGCTCGGGGTTGTTTGGCGCCGATACCAAGGGGGCGAGAATCTCGCGGGCCGCGACGCGCGAAGACCTGCGCGATGCCTACAAGCTCGTGCACAGAGTCTATCTCGGGACGGGATACATCTCCGAGGAGCAGGCGGAAATGCGACTCCGAATCTTTGAGACCTCCACCGACACCGCCACCTTCGTCGCCAAGAAGGACGGGCAAGTGGTCGGAGTGCTGAGCATCGTCCAGGATTCGGAAGAATTCGGTCTGCCATCCGATGAAGCCTTCTCGGAAGAGCTGCGCAGCCTCCGGGAAACGGGGTTGAAACTGGGGGAGATCACCAATCAAGCAGTGGACGAAAAGTTTCGCTGCTCGGCGGTGCCGACGGAATTGATGCGGTGCGCGCTGGCCCACGGCATCGAAGCGGGCTTCGACGTGGGGATCGCCGCATTGAGCCCGAGCCACAATGCCTTTTATGAACTGCTCGGATTCCGGCAGATCGGGGGCCGGCGCAGCTACTCCGGCAAAATCCACGATCCCGTGGTGCCCCTCCAGATCGACCTCGAGGAGCACCGGAATCCCAGGCGGCAATTCGACGCGGTCGAGGAGTTCATGCACTCCTTTCTCACCGCGGAAAACCCCTACTTTCTCTACGTGAAATCCTGGGAAAACGTGGCCAGGGAACGCTTTCGCGATCCGAATCTCCTCCGCGGGCTTTTCATCGAGGAGCGGAACTTCATCGGCGAATGTACGAAGGAAATGCGGGACGCCCTGCACCAGCATTGGGGAGAGGATCTCTTTGCCCAAGTCACCGGGTCGCTCTTCCTCCCACCGCTGGGCCCCATCGCGCCCGATCTCCGGGAATTGGATGCGCCTCGGCCCGGGACCTTCTCGCTGCCCCCGCGCGAATCCGCGACCCCCCTGGCCCACGACGTGGAGGCAGCGCTTGCGCGCGAGCATTGCATCGAAGACCTCGGCCTGTCGGATCGCGACGTGCAGATGTGGAAAAGTGGGCTCCGCGGCGGGACCCACGCCTTCGTTCCCGATTCCGAACGCCAGTCATCGAGGCCAGCCCAATTCCGCTGGGAGGCGCCTGCTCGCACCCTCGGTGTCCTCCGCAATTTCGTCTCCGGTTTCTGGCGGCATTCAGCGGTGCATGCGCCGCGAGAAGCGAACTGAGCGCCCGCGGATTTAGCCTTCGTCAATCGAGGAACGCCTGTCGTGGATGCTCGCGGAGGTGCTCAGCGATCACTCCTATGAAGGCCGCGCCAAACTCCTCCAGCTTGCGCATTCCCACGCCGGAGATCGCGCGGAAGTCCGCTTCGGTCGTCGGGTAATCGCGGGCCATCTGCCGCAGCGTCACATCGCCGAAGATCACATACGCCGGGACATTGCGCGCATCGGCGAGTTCGCGGCGGAGCTGGCGCAGCGCCTCGAAGAGCGCCTCGTCG
>JBGSYE010000592.1:0-6089 GCA_041751075.1 Chthoniobacteraceae bacterium | reverse complement strand
CTCCGCGGCGAGGCGCGCCAGCCGAGTCGCGGAGGGCAGCGCCGTGATCGCCTCCTGAAATCCCGGCACTGGCGCCGCGCAATAGACAGGAAGCTCCGACCCAGCCAGCGCCTCCCGCAACTCCGCTTCCGTGTGCAAACGCGGCCCATCGACACACACCCCATCCTCGACCTCGGTGAAGTAAAACGTCGATCGCCGCGCGTCGCCGATCGCCACATACCGCGGCGCATCCGTGGCCAGCACCGCGACGGACGGGATGCCGACGAGCCGCGCCCCCACTCCCATTTCAAATCCCAACGCCGCCGCGATGGCGATCCGGACCCCGGCATACGATCCCGGACCGAGACCCACGGCCACGATGTCGATCTTCGAGGCAAGCGCCCGCGCCCGCTCGATGATCGGAAAGAGCAGCGCACTGTGGCCGCGATCCGCGGTGAACTTCTCGTCGAGCAGCACCGCGCCATCCGATAGAAGCGCGACGCTGCCGTGGGAGGTGGAGGTGTCGAGGGCGAGGATCACGGCGGGGAAAATTCCAACGTTTAAGAGCCAGGTTCCAAGTAAGTTCCAAGTATCAAGGTGAGGAATTTCAAGCGACCTTCACCCCGCTGGCATGTGCTTCTTTGAAATTTGATCGCTTGAATCCTGGCCTGCATTTGGAAATTGGCTCCTGGCTTTTGGAATTTTTTCCCGTGTTGCCGCGACGATGCGGATTCCGTAATCCTCTCCCTCCATGAAATCCCTCCTCGCGCTCTCGCTCTCCCTTTTCACCGCCTCCACGCTCCTCGCCGCGGACACCAAGCCGCTCAGGGTGCTGCTCATCACCGGCGGCTGCTGCCACGATTACGTCGCGCAGAAAGACATCCTGAAAAACGGCATCGAAGCCCGTGCCAACGTCGTGATCGAGCACGTCCACTCTCCCGACACCACCACCAAGCCGCCGCTCGCGATCTACGGCAATCCCGCTTATGCAAATGGCTACGACCTCGTCATCCACGACGAATGCTCCGCGGACATCAGCGATCCCGCCGTGATCGCCGGCGTGCTCCGGCCGCATCGCGATGGCATCCCCGCCGTGAATCTGCATTGCGCGATGCACAGCTATCGTTTCGGCAACTTCAAGGAAGCGGTCGCCGCCGGCGCGGACAACGCATCGTGGTACGAATACATGGGCCTGCAATCCACCAGCCACGGTCCGAAGGAGCCGATCGCGATCACCTACGTCGCGAAGGATCACCCCATCGCCAAAGGGCTCACCGACTGGACGACGGGCAATGAGGAACTCTACAACAACCTCCAAGTCCTCACGGCCACACCGATCGCGCGCGGGAAACAGATGGCGAAGCAGAAGGACGGCACGATGAAGGAAAGCGAAGCCATCGTGACGTGGACCAATGAATACGGACCGAAAAGGACTCGCGTCTTCAGCACGACGATCGGCCACTTCAACACCACCGTGGAGGACGCCCGTTATCTCGATCTCGTCACGCGCGGCGTGCTCTGGGCCTCCGGCAAGCTCAAGGACGACGGCTCGCCGGCGGCGGGCTACGGACCCGGCGGGAAGTAACAAGGGCAGGTGACAAGTGCCATGCGCGCCATGACACTTTCCCCTGCCACATGACGCCCGACCGCACTCCGGAACTCCTCGCTCCCGCTGGGAATTGGGAGTGCGTGCGCGCGGCGGTCGCTAATGGCGCGGACGCGATCTACTTCGGCCTGCCGCGCTTTAATGCGCGATTGCGCGCGGATAACTTTTCGGAGGCGGAGCTGCCGGAGCTCGTGGCCTTCTGCCACCGGTGCGGAGTGAAGGCGTACGTCGCCTTCAACACCCTCGTCTTCACCAGCGAACTCGACGACGCCGCGGACTATCTGCGCCTGCTGAATCGGGCCGGGGTCGATGCGCTCATCGTGCAAGATGTCGGCCTCGTGCGGCTCGCCCGCGCGCTCGTGCCGGATCTCTCGATCCACGCCTCGACGCAGATGACGATCACCTCGCCGGAAGGCGTGACCTTTGCGCAAGAACTGGGCATCGACCGGGTGGTGCTCGCGCGCGAGCTTTCGCTTCGCGAGCTGGAGAAATTTTCCACCGCACTGCCTCTCGAGGTCTTCGTGCATGGCGCGCTGTGCGTGGCTTACAGCGGCCAATGCCTCACGAGCGAAGCACTCGGCCAGCGCAGCGCGAATCGCGGCGAGTGTGCGCAGGCGTGCCGGATGCCGTACGAGCTCATCGTCGATGGCGCGCTGCGCGATCTCGGCGACCGGCGCTACCTGCTCTCGCCGCAGGACCTCGCCGCGGTGGAGGAAATCCCCGCGCTGATCGAGCGCGGAGTGGTGAGCTTCAAGATCGAGGGGCGGCTCAAGTCGCCGGAGTATGTGGCTGCCGTGTGCCAGGTGTACCGCAAGGCGATCGACGGCGCGGTGGCGCAGGAGTCCGATCGCTACCAGCTCGAGATGACATTCTCGCGCGGGCTTTTCTCCGGCTGGATGCACGGGGTCGATCATCAACGGCTCGTACCCGCGCGCTCTGGAAAGAAGCGCGGGCCTTTCGTCGGCGTCATAGAATGCGTCGATCGCGACTCGGTCTCGGTGATGCCGCGGATCGCGCTCAAGGCCGGCGACGGCATCGTCTTCGACACCGGCGGCGATACGGATGCCGAGCAGGGCGGCCGCATCTGGCGCGTGGAGGGCGGGCGTTTGTTCTTCGAGCGCGGGCGGATCGACTTTGGGAAACTCAAAGTCGGCGACCGCATCTGGAAGACGGATGACCCCGCGCTGAACAAGCGACTCCAGCAATCCTACGCCGGCCGCATCGAGCCGCGCCGGCGGATCACCATCGACCTGCGAGTCACCGGACGCGCCGGGGAACCGATGACGATCGAAGCAGAGATTCCGGGTACCACACGCGGCCCGAGTGTCGGTCGCGGCGTCCCGCCGCGACGAACTTCCGATGGCGATCTGATAGCGGAAGATGCTCCTGCTCAACACGCGCAGGACAGTTCGTTCCGGCGAGACGCCGAAACCAACACGCGGGACGCGTGTGGTGCCCGGAACCTTCGCTCCGCGCTCGTTCTGGACGACGCGCGCACGGCGCCGCTCACGACGGAGAAGCTGCGCGAGCATCTGGGCCGCTTCGGAGACAGCGCCTATGCGCTCGGGAAATTTCGGAACGACCTCGACGGCGACGTGATCCTGCCCATCGGCGAACTCAACCGGCTCCGCCGCGAACTCGTGTATCAACTCGATGCGGCGCTGCGTCCGACGCGGACGGAGGTTTCCCGATCATGGCGTGACCTGCTTGCGGACGGCACCGTCGAACCCAGCGCCGCAGAGGATGCGACGCTCGCCGTGCTGTGCCGCTCGATGGAGCAGATCGACGCCGCGCTTGCATGCGAGATCGCGACGATCTACGCAGACTTCGAAGACATCCGCCGCTACCAGGACGCCGTCGAGAAAGTGCGCGCAGTCGGAGGCATCTCGCAGATTCTCCTCGTCACCCCGCGCATCCAGAAGGCTGGCGAACAAGGCTTCTTCAAGATCATCGAAAACGCCGCGCCGGACGGCGTGCTCATCCGCAATCTCGGCGCGATCGACTACTTCGCCAATCATCCAACGCTGCGGAAAGTCGGCGACTTTTCGCTGAATGTCGCCAATCCGCTCACCGCACAATGGTTCCTCTGCAAAGGCCTCGAGCGCGTGACGGTGAGCTACGATCTGAATCTCGAACAGGTGCTCGATCTCCTGGCCGCTGCGCCGCCCGCGTCGTTCGATCTCACGCTGCACCAGCACATGCCGATGTTTCATATGGAGCACTGCGTCTATGCCGCGTTTCTGTCGAAGGGATCCACGTTCCTCGATTGCGGGCGTCCATGCGACCGGCATCGCGTGCATCTGCGCGATCGAGTGGGGATGGAGCATCCGCTGCGGGCGGATGTGGGCTGCCGCAATACGCTCTTCAACGCGGTGGCGCAGACCGGCGCGCGCTTTTTCCGCCGGCTCCACGACGCCGGCCTGCGACACTTCCGCGTGGAGCTTCTCGATGAGTCGCAGGCCGAGGCTGCAAAGACCATCCAGGCCTACCAGTCGCTGCTCGCCGGACAGCAGGGAGGGGAGGAACTCTGGCGCACGCTGCGCGCACAGTCGCAGCTCGGCGTCACGCGCGGCACGCTGTAGAGCGAGTGTGCCTTCCAGGCCACTCGCTATCCGTGCGCTCGACTGGGAAAGGAAGCGATCGTCGAATCGCGCGCGCGCGATTTTCCCCTTACAGCGACACCGAGATCGCGAGCAGCCTGGAAGGCGTGCTCGCGCTACGCCCGCGGCTTCACGAACACTCCGATGAGCGGACGCTTCGACGGATAGAGCGATGCGAAATCGCTGACGAACCCTCTGGTGGTTCTGAATTCAACGTGCCCGGCACCCTTGCCGCCATACACGAGTACCGAACCGACAGGCGCCCGATACGGATCACTGACTCTGAGTTTCTTGAAGCCGTATTCATTCGTCAGTTCGGTCGCGGCCTGCTTGGCGTATGCGGTGTCCGGGCGCGTCTCGATGATCTTCGCCGCGAGCAGCGCGTCCTTCACATAACGCCAGCAGCGGCTGGTCGAATGCGCACGGGCGCGGGCCTGGGCGATTTCCGCCGCTCGCACCATCCGGCTGTCGTATTTGAAATTCCCGGCCTTCGGGCCGAAGAGCGACATTTTTGCGGGTTCGAGCTTCTGCGCAGTCCGGCGATCGTAGAGGGAGTCCGCAGCCTGGGCACAGCCGGAGAGCATGCAGAGTACGGTGGCCAGAAAGCTGAAAAGGAAGAGTTTGCGCATCGGGATTTCGGACATGGAGCGCGCGAGGCTAGTCAGGAGGTCGAGGTGGTCAACCGGTAAGTCAGGCGCAATTCTTGCCCGGCCTCAGTGCAGGAAGCCGGCCACATCGGGCGGCATTTTTTATCCTCCTGAGAATTGTGCGCCGCCGTTTTTCTCGTGTCGCCCCGACCCGCGGCTATCGTCCGCGCCGTGAATCTCGCCACGCCGCTCGCCGCACTCGAATGGCTGCCACCCCAGCGCGCCCGGCAGCTCGAGCGCTTCGGGCTGGCGACGGTGACGGATTTGCTCACGCATTTCCCGCGACGGCATGAGGATCGCACGCAGTTCGACCGCTTCCCGACGGGAGACAGCGATCACCCGGTGTGCGTCTGCGGTTTGGTGAAAAAGACGACGCTGCGACGCATCCGCGGATCGCAAAAGATGTTCGACGTGATCCTGGAAGAGGAGCGGCCGCACGCACTCAGTCAGCCGCTGACGTGCCGGTGGTTCAATGCGCACTGGGTGGAAAAGGCGATCATCCACGGGCAGCGCCTGGTGGTCTATGGGCGGCCAAAGCGGACCGCGTCCGCCGTGGTCATCGCGCATCCCGAGTTTGAAGTGGTCGAGGAGGACGCCGAGATGTCGATCCATCTCCGGCGGATCGTGCCGGTGCATCGCGCTACGGAAGGGCTGAGCCCGCGCGTCCTGCGGCGGATCATCTGGGATGTGCTCGAGCAGCTCCAGGACGACACCGTGGAGACGCTCCTGCCGGCATCGCTCGACGCGACGCCGCGAGCCTGGGCGCTCCGGCAGATGCACTTTCCGGATTCCTTTGCGACGCTCGCCAGGGCGCGCCGGCATCTCGTGTTGGAGGAGTTCTTCGCGATGCAGCTCGCGATAGCCGCGCGCCGCGCGGAGCAGACGTCCCAGCCCGGAGCCGCGCACTGTGGCTCGGGCGACTTGATGGCGCGGCTGCACGCCACGCTCCCCTTCCCCCTCACCGGCGCGCAGCTCCGAACGATCGGGGAGATCCGCGCCGACCTCGCGGCCCTGCGTCCGATGAATCGCCTGCTGCACGGCGATGTCGGCAGCGGCAAGACGCTCGTCGCCCTGAGCGCGATGCTGCTCTGCGCCGAGAGCGGCCACCAGGCCGCGCTCATGGCCCCGACACAAATCCTCGCCGAGCAGCACTACCTCACCCTGCGCCGCCTCTGCGAACCGCTCGGCCTGCGCGTCTCCCTGCGCACCGGCGCGCGGACTGAGGATGCCGCGCCGCTCCCGCTCTTCGCGCGCCGC
>JBGSYE010000591.1:0-6807 GCA_041751075.1 Chthoniobacteraceae bacterium | reverse complement strand
GTCGCTGCGGTGGTCGGCGACTTGTCGCTCTGGAGGACATTCATCACGAACCAGCCGATGGCGATGGCGAGCGCGCCGAAGAAAAGACCGCGCAGCATGGCCGCGATCGGGAGGGAGCGGCGCGGTTCGCTCGTGCGCTTCCGCTTTGGTGGCGGGGCGGAGCTTTCCGGCGCAGTCCTGGGGGTGTCGGGAGGACTCAGCCGCCCGTGAGCGTCGGGTCGCACGAGTTGCGGAAACTTCTCCCCGAGCGCGGGGAAAAAATGATCGTGCGCGGCGGTCGCTTCATTGGCCTCCCAGTCCGGCTTTTCGAGATCGAGATGGGTGATGATGCTCTGGGCATGCGATCGCGTGACGCCGCTGAAGAGAGCCGCGCCTTCGCTCTGGGCGAGCGTCTGGTAGTGATGGGCGCGATTTTCCCGCCGTGCCTGGAGCTCCGCGACGAAGAGATCGCCATGCAGCTTCAACCGCTCGGCGGGCCACTGTGCGAAGCGGACGGCGTAGGCGGGATTCTCGAGGGCGTCGCTGATGAGGAGGGCGGCCTCCTGCTTTGAAGTCGTGCGGGTGAAGCCGATGTGGAGGAAGGCGAGCAGCGCGCGTTGCTTGGCGGTGGAGGTCTCCAGCGCTGCGCTCTCGACCGGCGCGGGCGCTGGCTCCTGCGGCGAATCGCCAGGCGGTGGGAGGAAGCCGTCGAGCGGCACCCACTTGGGCATTCCCGGCGACCACGCGAGGTCGTCGGCCAGGATGCTGCCTTGATTCAGGAGTTGCCGGGTCTTCTCGGTGGAGAGAGGTCCGACCTCCTTTCCGTCGTGAAGCACGTAGATATCCATGGCGTGCCGGAGTTAATCCCCGCAGGTGGGCTTTCGTGGAGAAAAATCGGCGCAACTTCCGGGCGGAAGCGGGAGCGCGCTTCCCCGGGAATCCGGCTTACGCGGCCGCGAGGGCGCTCTGCTGGTCGGGGTGGATTTCGAAGACTTGATCGAGGCGCGCGATCTCGAAGATGTGGCGGACATTTTCGGTCAATCCAAAGAAGGCCAGCTTCCCCTCGTAGGCGCGCATGCTCTGGAAGCTCTCGATGAAAAGCGCGAGGCCGGAGCTGTCGATGTAGGTGAGCCCGGTGAGATCGAGGAGAATGCGCGGGGCCTTTTCGTGGATCACGGAGGCGAGTTGCTCGCGCACCACCGGGACGCGGTTCATGTCGAGTTCGCCGGCGATGCGGAGGATGCGCGCTTGGGAGGCCATGAGGTCAGGGGTTGGCTTTACCAGCAAAGCACGCGCCCGGCAATGTAGTGCGCTCGTGCCCTCCATGCCGATCGCTATTTTCGCAGGCAGACCCGCCCCGTCGCGATCTGCCTGGAAGGCACGATCGCTCTACACGACGATATTCACGAGCCGGCCGGGGACGACGACGACCTTTTTCACGCTCCTGCCGGCGGTGTGCTCGAGCACCTTGGGCGCGGCCAGCGCGGCGGCCTCGATCTCGGCGGTAGCGGCGTCTTTTTTCATCACGATCTTGTCGCGCACCTTGCCATTCACCTGCACGGGATACTCGATCTCGTCTTCGATGAGCACCGCCGGGTCGTAGGCCGGCCACGGCTGGTGAGCGAGCTGGGGAGGGGATTCAGTATTCAGTGGCGCGCCTTCTGAACACTGAACACTGGATACTGAATACTTTCTCTCCAGCGCTTCCCACAGCTCTTCAGTGAGATGCGGGGCGAAGGGATTCAGCACATTCAGCAGCGCGCGGATGGCGGAGCGCGGGCGCGGGTTGGCGCCGGTCAGGGCATTCGTGAAGACCATCATCTGCGCGATGGCGGTGTTGAAGCTGAGCGCTTCGATGTCTTCGCCGACTTTCTTGATCGTCGCGTGCATCACCTTCGCGATGTCGCGCGGGCATTCGATGTCATGCACGGCGGGACTCACGATCCATTCGCCGGCCTGGTTTTCCTCCATCACCAGCCGCCAGACGCGGGCGAGGAAACGCGCCACGCCTTCCACGCCGGTCGTGCTCCACGGCTTCGCTTGGTCAAGCGGCCCCATGAACATGAGATAGCAGCGCAAAGCGTCGGCGCTGTATTCCGCGACAACGTCATCGGGGTTGACGACATTTCCCCAACGCTTGGACATCTTCTGGCCATCGGAAGCGAGGATCATCCCTTGATTCACGAGGCGCTGGAAAGGCTCCGGCGTCGAGACGTGGCCGAGGTCATGCAGCGCCTTGTGCCAGAAGCGCGCGTAGAGCAGGTGCAGCACGGCATGCTCGGTGCCGCCGACGTACAAATCCACGCCGCCGCGGATGGGGTCAGTCCTGGAATCTCGCTCTGTGGAAAGCTGTCCTGCACTCGCACCATCCCCAGAGCGAGATTCCCGGACTGACCCCATCCAGTAGCGCTCGGCTTCCGCGCCGACGAAACGCTCCGCATTCCGCGGGTCGCAGTAGCGCAGGTAGTACCAGCAGGAGCCCGCCCACTGCGGCATGGTATTCGTCTCGCGCGTCGCGGCGGCGCTGTAGCGGAGCCAGTCGGTGGCTTTGCTGAGCGGCGGCTCGGGCGTGCCGGTGGGCTTGAAGTCGTCCATCTCCGGTGCTTGCACGGGCAGCTCGTCCGCGGTGAGTGCGCGATGGCTTCCGCCCTCCCACACGATGGGAAAGGGCTCGCCCCAGTAGCGCTGGCGCGAGAAGAGCCAGTCGCGCAGCTTGAAGTTGATCGTCCCGTGGCCGAGGCCCGCGGCTTCGAGGCGGCGGGTGATCTCGGCCTTCGCTTCGGAGGTCGGCAGGCCGTCGAGCGGGCCGCTGTGGATCGCATAACCTTCGCCCACGAAGCACTCGAGCGGCTCCGCTTCGCAGGGCGAGGAGCCGCCGCCGAGGCCGAGGGTCGGCGTCGGGCTCACCACTTCGCGGATGGGCAGGGCGAATTTGCGCGCGAACTCCCAATCGCGCTCATCGTGCGCCGGCACGGCCATGATCGCGCCGGTGCCGTAGCCGAGCAGCACGTAATCCGCGATCCAGATCGGGATGCGTTCGCCATTCACCGGATTGATCGCAAATGCGCCGGTGAAGACACCGCTCTTCTCCTTCGCCAGCTCGGTGCGTTCGAGGTCGGACTTGCGCGCGGTCTTCTCCCGATACTCCTCCACAGCGGCGAGCTGCTCCTCGGTCACGATCTCCTCCACGAGCCGGTGCTCCGGCGCGAGCACCATGTAGGTCGCGCCATAGAGCGTGTCGGGGCGCGTGGTGAAGACGGGGATCATTTCCTCCGTGTCTGCGACTTTGAATTTCACCTCCGCCCCCTCGCTCCGCCCGATCCAATTCTTCTGCAGCAGCTTGATCCCCTCGGGCCAGTCGAGGCCGTCGAGTTCGTCGATGAGACGTTGCGCGTAGGCGGTGATCCGCAGCATCCACTGGCGCAGCGGGCGCCGCTCGACGGGATGCCCGCCGACTTCGCTCTTGCCGTCGATCACCTCTTCATTGGCGAGCACGGTGCCGAGCGCGGGGCACCAGTTCACCGGCGCCTCGGAGACATAGGCGAGCCGGACGTGGTCGGGGGCATCGCCGGTGTAAGTGGAGATCGGCTCCGCGCGATTCGTCGCGGGATTGAACCAAGCGCCATAGAGCTGGAGGAAAATCCACTGCGTCCACCGGTAGTAGCCGGGGTCGGTCGTGTTCACCTCGCGCTGCCAGTCGTAGGCGAAGCCGATGCGCTGGAGCTGCGCCTTGAAGTTCGCGATATTCTGCGCCGTGGTCATCGCGGGGTGGTGACCGGTCTTGATCGCGTACTGCTCGGCCGGCAGGCCAAAGGCGTCCCAGCCCATCGGGTGCAGCACATTGAAGCCGCGCATCCGTTTATACCGCGTGATGATGTCCGTGGCGGTGTAGCCCTCGGGATGGCCGACGTGCAGCCCCGCGCCGCTCGGGTAGGGAAACATATCGAGCACGTAGTACTTTGGCTGCGCGGGATCGAAGCCAGGCTCGCCGGGATTCGGCGCGTGAAAAGTCTGCCGCTCGTCCCAGACGCGCTGCCACTTGGGCTCGAGCTGGTCGAAGGGATAGGGCTTGCGGCGTTCAGGTGTGCTCATGGCGCGGGGGATGCACTTACTGGAGGTGCGGTCGGATGGAAAGCCCAGGCTGTCCCCTTGCCGCGGTCGTTTGTCATTAGCTCGATCTGAGCTACTATTGCCGCCCTTTTTCTCCTGAATCGATGATTCGCTCCATACGCCTCCCAGTCCGTGCGCTCCAATGTGGTTTTGTCCTTGCCTTCAGACTCGGGCTTCCGGCGCAGGAGGCTGCGCGCGACCCTGGGTTCGCAAACTTTGTTCTCAAGCCGACTGCAAAGACTACGGCGCAGTTGAGCACCCCCGCGCCGAATCGGAAATCCAGCCAGCCGGGGCGCAAGGCGCAGGTCCAGTTGTCGAAGGAGGGGCCGTGGGGCCAGATCGAGTATTTCACCACGCAACTCGAGGTGCCGCTCGATCTCCTCAAACTCGCGGAGGAACAGTCGCTGAGTCTCGACTGGCACTTCCCTGGCATCGCCGCCTCGGAGGTCGAGAAGCTGTTTCGTTCCATCGAACTGCCTCCCGCCATCGAGACGGACGTGCTCGAGACGGACGAGTGGCGCACTGAAGGCGGCGGGACGATCGTGTCGCCGAGTGCGCAGACCATCGAGGATCTACCTCCCGCGGCCCGGAACACGATCTACGCAGTGCTCGCGCGTTTTCCGCAGAATCGTTTCCAATTCGAGCCCGACATCGTGCCGGGAGGCGACGTCTCCGACTGGCTCGGGCGCGCCACCCTGCGGCCCGCGATCCTCGCGGCGATGCAGAAGATGCTCCACCAGCGCGGGCACGCCACGGTCTTCTCCGATACCGCGCTGATCCTGCGCATGGCGCAATCCGATGCCGAGCGCCTCGCCATCCGCAAAGCGCTCTCCCGCACGCCCACGCTCATTTGCAAACTGCGCGTCGGTCCCGAGTCCGACGCCGCGAAGCTCGCCGAATACTGGAGCGCCGGGCGGCGCTTCAAGGACATCGAGCCTTTTCTCGAATCCATGATCGCGACTGAAGGAGTCACCTCGATCGATCTCGTCCAGCTCCTGCCCGCCGCCGTGCGCAAGCTGCTCTACACTTTTCCGAACGAGTCCCATGGCCTCGCCGGCTACTTTCCCGACTGCCACTGGACGTCGCTGAATTTCTTCAATTACGATCCGCTCCAGCGGCTCGCCGAGCCGCCGATGGCCACCGCCTACACGATCGAAAACTACTTTGAAGTCCCCCAGGCGGACCGCCTCGGCGATGTGCTCTTCCTCATGGATAAGAAGACGGGCAACGCCTACCACTCCTGCGTCTATATCGCGGACGACATCATCTATACGAAGAATGGCCGTTCGCGCGTATCGCCGTGGGTGCTCATGAAACTCGAGGACGTCCGCGCGCTCTACTGCATCTACCAGGAGACCACGACCGTGGCCTACCGGCTGAAGCCGCGGCTGTAATGCCCTGCGGAAAAAGTGGCGGGCAAAGTGGGGGCGGCGAGCGCGCTTACACTGGCTCCGTCATGCCCGGAATCGGCCGCGGATAGATGCCATCCGGGCCGGGCTTCACTGGCGGCTCGTCATCAAAGGAGCTGATGATCGGGGCCATCTGGCGCTCGTTCTTGATCGCGTCCTCCCACAGAATCTCCTTGCCCGAGTAGGCGGCCATGCGGCCCATGATTACGCTCATGGTCGAGAGCGCGCCGCGCTCGGCTTCGTTGTAATCGTTGTTCCCGATGATCGCGCCGAAGAGGTCGTCGTGCTCCTGCTGATACGGGTCTTTCGGATCCTCCGCCTTCTTGTCGAAGCGCCATGCGTTCTTGCCTGTGATGACGAACGTATTCGAGCTGCCGACAAACTCCGACGAGCCATCGCACCCGTGCGCCGTCTCGCCGACGTAGGCCCAGGTGCCTGGGATCTGGCGGTTCACCTGGAAGAGCTTTGTGCCGTCCGCGAAGTCGAACTCGACATGCACATGATCGCTCACCGTGCCGGAGTTCGCGTCGTTGCGCACCTCCGCGCCGCCCATGCCGCGCGCGGCGATCGGGTAGGCGCCTTTGATCCAGCAGATAACGTCCACATTGTGCAGCCCCTGATCGACGTTGATGTCACCGCACTGCCACGCGAAGTAGAACTGATTGCGGAGCTGGAATTCGAGTTCGCTCATCCCCGGCTTGCGCGGCACCAGCGCGCGCGCGGCGCCCATATTCCAGTAAGCGCGGTAGAACATGTGCTGGCCGAGCGCGCCGTCCTGGATGCGCTTGATGCCGTCGATGTAGCCCTTCTGGTGCCGGCGCTGGATGCCGACGCCGACCTTCAGATTCTTCTTCTTCGCTTCCTGATAAGCGGCGAGCACGCGGCGCACACCCGGCGCATCCACGGCCACGGGCTTTTCGAGAAAGGCGTGTTTGCCCTGCTTGATCGCCTCTTCAAACATCAGCGGACGGAAGGTGCAGGGCGTGGCGAGGATCACCACATCCGCTGCCGAAATGGCTTTCTTGTAAGCGTCAAAGCCGAGGAACTGCCGCTCCTTCGGCACATCCACTTGATCCGGGTGCTGGCTGGCGAGATTCTTCACCGCGAGTTCCGCGCGATCCTCGTAGAGCTCGCCGACCGCGACGAGCTTGAGCCCCTTGTAGGCTTTGAGCGCCTGATTCGCCGCGCCCGTGCCGCGTCCCCCGCCGCCGACCAGCGCCAGCTTGAGATCGCCCGAGCCCTGTGCGTGAGCGAAGCGCTCGATCGGCAGCGCGCCGAGCAGCGCGCCTCCAGCGATGGCCTTGGAACC
>JBGSYE010000590.1:0-8820 GCA_041751075.1 Chthoniobacteraceae bacterium | reverse complement strand
GCCGTGCCCGCCACGCCCGTCCCCGCCACACCGGTGCCCGCGACTCCCGCGCCTGCCGCCACTCCTGCACCGATCTCGGAATTTGCCAAATGGCTGGCCGCGATCTACGCCGAGACGCAGGCCGCCTACCAGCGCGAGGTCCGCGCGCCTTACGACGCGGAGATGAAAAATGTCCGTCAGCAATATGTGACTGCTATCGACGCGGCCATCGCCGCCGCCGAGGCTACAGGAAAACGCGACCTGGCGATCGCTCTCCGCAGTGAGCGCCAGCGGGTCGAGGGCGGTCAGGCCACGACGGGCGACAGTGCTGGGCCGGCGATTCCCGAGTTCGCGCCGCTGCGGGCGCAGTGGCGCACCCAATCCGCCCGGATCGAAAAGACCAAGGCAGATCGCGCGCGTGCGCTCCACGCGCGCTACGATCGGACACTGGCCCAGTCCGAGACCAAGCTCCTCGCCCAGCAGCGGCACGAGGACGCCCAGGCGATCAAAGCGAAGCGTGCCGAACTCGCCGCTGAGTGGCTCCCACCGACCGTGGTCACAACCGCGACCGCCTCCCTCAGCCCCCCGCAGAATACACCGCCGCCCAGCAGTCACCTCCCATCGGCCGGCATGCTCACCCGATTGCTCGCCATGAATGCCAGGGTCGAGGTGCGCGGCGGCTCCAGGCAGACCCCTCACGAAATCTCCACGCCGACGGAACTCCGGGGTGACAAGTTTTCGTGGCACAAGATCGAATTCCGAGCCCGGCCCGCCGGCGGCGCCGCGATCACCGACAGCGATCTGGCGATCCTCGAACAGCTCGACGCCCTGCCGGATCTCGCCTTGAACGGAATCCCGATCACCGACGCCACTATCGCGCGGCTGCGGTCGTCCCGCGCGCTGCGGCATCTGCGGCTTGAGAATTTGCCAAACGTGACCGCCGACAGCCTCCAGAACCTTGCCGCGCTGCCGGAACTGCGCCACCTCGCGCTCATCAATCTGCCCATCGACGACGACGGCATCGCCACGGTCGCGAAACTTTCCCGGATCACCAAGCTGCGGATCAACAACCTGCCGCTGACCGACGCCGCGCTCGCTTCCGTGGCCACGATGTCCGCGCTCGAAGACCTCGAGTTCGGCGGCGGAAAAATCCGCGTCAGCTCCGACGCCTGGTCGCACCTCGCCTCGATGCGCAAGCTCACGCGACTGGCCTGCCGCGCCGACGTCGTGGACCCCGTCCTCATGGGGCACATCGTCCGCTGCACCAGCCTCACGAGCTTGAACCTCGACGGCCGGCCTCTCACCGACCCGGCGATCGCCCCGCTCACTGCGCTTCCTCGCCTGGCCAGGCTGACCCTCAACAACACCAAGGTGACGGGCAGCGCCTTCCGGAACTGGCCCGCACGCCCTGCGCTGGTCGGCCTCTATCTCGACAACTGCCCCGGCCTCGACGACGGCATTCTGCGAGGCATCGTCGCGGCATTTCCGAAACTCGAAGCGCTCGAGGTGGACGGCGCTGCGGGGACCATCAGCGCGGCGGGCGCGGCCGAACTGGCGCGCCTTCGCCAATTGAAAATGCTGCGCGTGCGCGGCACCGCCGCCACCGATGCCATCGCCACGGAACTCGCGCGCATCGAAACGCTCACGGACCTCGATCTCGGCCAGGCCGCCATCTCCGAGGGCGGCCTCTACGCACTCGCGAAGCTTTCACGCTTGAGCAAACTCTACCTCGGCAATCCACCGATCACCGACGCCGCGCTCAAGGCGCTGAAAAAATTCCGCGCACTCAAGGCCATCGAACTGGACGAGACAACCCCGCAGGTCATCGAGACCCGCCTCCGCGCAGACCTCCCCGGCATCGACATCTGGCGATGACCCGCGCTTTAGCGCCGTTTGCAGACCGGGTGGAGGATTCAGTACGTCCCCACCGGACCGCCGACGTGCGACTCGTTGAACCGGATGCCCGGGCCGTCGCCTTCGTAGATGCGTGCGGAGGATTTCGAGGAGCGGCAGGCCACAAGAACCGCACAGGCGGCGAAGACGAGGGAGAGGAAGAGGAAGCGCACGCGGCAGATTATGCCGGGCGGGCAGCGGTAGCGAGGGATGGTTTGGTGCATCTTCTCACGTCTGCAAAGAGACCAATGTGCCAGTATTTTATAATAACCATATTTCGGATTGACGTTCGTCTCGGGTTTTCAGAAGGTGGCTCCCTGCCTCGATTCATTCCCATCCCACTCGAGGCATGAAGTGATGAACTCAACTTTTCGCGCGAGGCATCTGCCCGCCATGCAGACTAGTTTCGCGATCCGTGCAGGACTCGCCATCGCCGCGTTCATGGGGCTCGCGCAGGCGCTCCAAGCCGCGCCTGTGATGCGGCTCCAGTGGGAGGCGACGGCGGGAAATGCGCCCCTCGCGCTGCATGAAAAAATCTCGCTCCCCCTGAACGGCGCGGTCGCCATCAGCCGGCTCGACCTGCTGCTCTCCGGTCTGGCCCTGCAACGCGCGGACGGGTCATGGCTCGAATCGCGCGATTGGTATGCCTTTCTCAGCGCAGGCGGCAATCGGCTGACGGCGACCGCGGATGGCGTGCCGGACGAGGAGTTCCGGGCGATCCGTTTCCGCGTCGGCATCGATACGGAGACGAATCACGCCGATCCCAATCAGCACGGCCCCGACTCCCCGCTGCATCCCAATGTGAACGGCATGCACTGGAACTGGCAGGACGGCTACATCTTCGTCGCGATCGAGGGCCGCTGGCTGGATTCGGCCTCGGGCAGCGCGGGCTTTTCCTACCATCTCGGCAATGACGAGAACGCCGCGGTGGTCGCGATGCCGGTGCGCTTCCGCGGCGGCGGTCCGCTGACCTTTCAGATCTCGCTCGACGCCGTGCAACTGCTCGCCGGCATCGACATCGCGCGCGACGGCAACTCGACCCACTCGCGGCCCGGCGATCCGATCGCCGCGCGGATGAAAAAGAATCTCGCGTCGGCGTTCAGCATTCGAGCGGTGAAGACGGACGTCTTTCAGGAACTCACGAAAGCCGCGCCGCCGGCCACCGCAGTCGCGCAGACGACGCCTTACCACCTCGAAATCTCGCAGCGGCTTCCGAAGGTGAGTCTGCCCGCGGACAATCCGCTCACGGTGCAGGGCGTCGAACTCGGCCGCCGCCTTTTCCACGACCCGCGGCTCTCGATCAACAACAGCCAGTCGTGCGCCTCCTGCCACGATCGCAGCGCGGCCTTCTCCGACGTGCGCCGCGTGAGTCCCGGTGCGGAAGGGCAGATGGGCCGCCGCCAGGCGATGCCGCTCTTCAATCTCGGGTGGGCGAAGGAATTTTTTTGGGATGGACGCGTTAAGTCCCTGCGCGAACAAGCGCTCCACCCCATCGAAGACCCGACGGAAATGAACGAGAAACTCGACCGCGTGATCGGCAAGCTGGAGGCGGACGCCGAGTATCCGGCCTTGTTCACAGCCGCGTTTGGCAAAGCGGAAACGGGCAGCGCGATCACGCGCCAGCGCATCGGCCTGGCGATCGAGCAGTTCGTGCTCACGCTGGTCTCACAGGACTCGAAGTTCGACCGCGCGGCGCGCAAGGTGGAGACGCTCACGGAGCAGGAGAAGCTGGGCCTGCAGCTCTTCATCACCGAACACGATCCGCGGATGGGGCTGCGCGGCGCGGACTGTTTTCACTGCCACGGCGGGAATCTTTTCACGAATCACCAATTCGTGAACAATGGCCTCGAACCGCGCGATGGGGAATCCGGCCGCATGGAGGCCACGGGGCTCCAGATCGACCGCGATCTTTTCAAAGTCCCCTCGCTCCGCAACGTCGCCGTGACCGCGCCCTACATGCACGACGGGCGCTTCCGGACGCTCGAGGAAGTGATCGACCACTACGATCACGGCATCCACCGCTCGCCGACCCTCGACCCGAATATCGCCAAACACCCGCCGGAAGGACTCGGGCTGACCCCCGAGGAAAAAGCCGCGCTGGTCGCCTTCCTCAAGACCCTGACGGACGAAGCCTTCATCGGCGCAGCACCCGCACCGGCGGCCGAGCCGGCCAAAGATCTCACCCGCGAATGAACAAATTCACCTCCTGCCTCACGCTCGCGCTTTTCGCCCTGGCCCGCTCGCTCTGCGCCGATGCGCTCGACCACGCCGCGGACGATTCCTTCGCCGCCGAGGCGCAGGCCCTCGCGCCGCAAGTGCTCGCGCCGGAGCTCCCTCCTCCGTCGCCGGGGATCAACGACACCATGGGCGTGTGGGGCCCGGTGATCCCATGGACGCCGCACATCCCGGTCTCCGCGGCGCAATTGCCCGACGGACGGCTGCTGACCTTCTCGTCGAACCGGCGCACGACCTTTCCCTCGGGCGTCGAGTTCACCTACGCCGCGACGTGGAATCCGGCGACCGGGGCCTTCGAGGAATACAATCATCCCACCCACGACATGTTCTGCGGCGGCATCGTGATGCTGCCCGACGGCCGGGTGCTCGTGAATGGCGGCCGCAACGAGGTAGTCCGGGCCAGCACCTTTGACTGGCGGAGCAACCAATGGACGCGCATCCAGGACATGAACGGCGGCCGCTGGTACAACACCACCGTCGCGCTGCCCAACGGCCAGGTGTGGACCGTCACCGGCAATGGCACCGGCGGCAGCACTGCGGAGCGGTGGAGTCAAGCCACCGGCTGGAATCTCCTCACGGGCATCCCGTGGGGCCCCGTCCTCTCCGAGCCGGGCTACATCACCCGCTGGCATCCCTTTGTGGTGCTCGCCGCGGATGGCCGGCTGTTTCATTTCGGACCCACCGACATCAATCGCTGGATCACCTGGACCGGCTCCGGCAGCATGACCAACTCCGGCACCAACGTGCCCGGAGCCCACTATCCGAAAGAGGGCGCATGGGTGATGTACAACGAGGGGCGCATCCTCGTCGCTGGCGGCGGCGCAACCACGGCCAATAACCCCTTCGATGACACCACCGGCAACAGCACCAATGTCGCCTACACGGTGAATCTGAACACGAATCCGCCGACCCTGGCCTCGACCGCGCCGATGGCGATTGCGCGCCAGTTTGCCAATGCCGTGGTGCTGCCGAATGGCGAGGTGCTGTTGGTGGGCGGCAACACCACGGGCCTCAAGTTCAACGACAGCGGCTCGGTTTTTGCCGCGGAGATCTGGAATCCCGCCACCGGCCAGTGGCGCACCGTGGCCAGCTCGTCGGTGCCGCGGAATTACCACTCGCTCGCGCTGCTGCTGCCCGACGGTCGCGTGCTCTCCGGCGGCGGCGGTCTCAGCGGGAATTCCGCCGATCACCAGGACGCGCAGCTCTACTCGCCGCCGCAACTCTTCGCCACCGACGGCTCGCCCGCGGTGCGCCCCGTGATCGCCGCCGCCCCGCCGCAGATCGGCGTGGGTTCGGTCTTCACGGTGAATGCCACGCCGGGGGTGACGCAGTTCGCCTTCATCAAAATGTCCGCCATCACCCACTCGATGAATACCGACCTGCGGCGGCTGGTGCTCGCCTCCACCGAGACGACGCCGGGGAACTACTCGCTCACCGCGCACTCGAATCTCAACGTGATGACGCCCGGCTACTGGATGCTCTTCGCCATCCTGCCGTCGGGCGCGTATTCGACGGCGGCGATCGTGCAGGTCGATGCCACCGGCACCGTCTCGCTGGCCAATCCCGGCAATCAGGCCAGCGTCCGGAACTCCGCAGCTTCGCTGCAACTGGTCTCGAGCGGCCCCGTCGGCGTCACCCGCACTTACTCCGCCACCGGCCTCCCGCCGGGCCTGACGCTCGCCGGGGCGACCGGCCTGATCTCCGGTACGCCAAACACGCTGGGCACTTATAACGTCCGCGCGACCGTGACCGGCGGTGCGAGTTCCTCCTTCGAGGATTTCACCTGGACCGTCTCGCCGCCGACGCTCGTCCAGAACTTCCCGAATTTCCCAAACAGCTCCGGCTTCACGCTGAACAGCGCCGCCGCCGTCACGAGCAATGTTCTGCGGCTCACGCCAAATCTGAACTCCCGCGTCGGCAGCGCGTTTCTCACCGCGCCCGTTTCCATCGGCGCCAATACTTCGTTCACCACGCGCTTCGTCTTCCGACAGCACGGCTCCGCGGATGGCGCGGACGGCATGGCCTTCGTGGTCCAGGGCGAGGAAGCCGTGGCTCTCGGCGCGGCCGGCGGCGGGCTCGGCTACGGCGGCATCCCGCACAGCCTCGCCGTCGAGATCGATTCCTATCAGGGGGCTTTCGATCCCAACGGAAATCACCTCGGCATCATGACCAATGGGGACTCGACCAGTCACCTCCAGTCGCACACTCCGGCCTTCGACCCCGAGAATGCGGCGAGTCACACCCTGTGGGTGGAATACGACGGACCGGCCGATACTCTGCGCGTCTATCTGGCGCAGGGAATCGTCACCACCCGCCCGGCGACGGCTGTGATGACGGCCACCGGTCTCGATCTCGCCGCGCTCACGACCGGAACGGCGTGGTTCGGCTTCTCCGGCGCGACCGGCGGCTCCGCAAACAATCACGACATCGAGGCATGGAGTCTGAATGTGAACGCCAACGCGCTCCCCGCGCCGCCGGTCGTCACGAATCCGGGCAACCGCACTTCGGTCATCGGCGTACCAGCCAGCCTGCCAATCGTCGCCAGCGACGTGAATCAAGACATCCTCTCCTACAGCGCCACGGGCCTGCCCGCTGGCCTGATGATCGGCGCCGGCACCGGCCTGATCTCCGGTACTCCGACGGCGGTGAGTGCGAACAACGTGATCGTGACAGTCAACGATGGCTCCTCGGCGCCAGTCAATGTGGCCTTCACCTGGACGATCGGCAACGCGCTCACCGTGCTCCCGCTCACCGGGGCTCCCGTGGCCACGGGGACGAATGTCGCCTTCACCGGCCAGACGACGGGCGGCATGAATCCGCAGTTCCAGTGGAACTTCGGCGATGGCTCGCCGGAAACCGCCTTCAGCAGCTCGCCGAATGCATCGCACACCTACGCCGCGCCGGGACGCTATCGGGTCACGCTCACCGTGCGCGACGGCCCCGGCGGCGCGGAACTCACGACCAGCTTCCATCAGGCGATCCACGCCGCGCTCACCGCGCTCAAGCCGACGCGCTCGAGCAGCATCGTCTTTGAAGATCGCGCCACGGGCAGCGACCGCATCTGGTGCGTGAATCCCGACAACAACAGCGTCTCCGTCTTCGACTCCGTGACCCGCGCGCGGCTCGCGGAGGTGAATGTGGGCGCCGCACCGCGGACGCTCGCGGTCGCGCCCGACGGCCGGGTATGGGTCGTCAATGCCGGCGCCTCGACGATCAGCATCCTGAACTCCACGACCTTCGCCGTGGTGGCCACGGTCTCGCTCCCGCGTGCCTCACGGCCCTTCGGTCTCGCCTTCGATCCCGACGGGAGCGATGCGTGGGTCGCCTGTGAGGAAGGCGGGCAACTGCTCCGGCTCAATGCCGCCAACGGCGCACAGCACGACAGCATCCCGCTCGGCGCGCAGATTCGCCACGTCGCGGTCAGCGCGGACAGCACCCGGGTTTTTGTCTCGCGCTTCGTCACCCCGCCGCTGCCCGGCGAAGGCACCGCGAGCCCGCAGACGGAAGTCGCCGGCGTGAAATACGGCGGCCAGGTCATCGTCGTGGACGCCCAGCTCGGCGCCATCGTGCGCACAGTGATCCTCCAGCACAGCGAGGAGCCCGATAGCTCCATCTCCGCGCGCGGCATCCCCAACTACGTCGGCGCCACCGCCATCTCGCCCGACGGCCTCACCGCGTGGGTGCCTTCCAAGCAGGACAACATCAAGCGCGGCACCCTCCGCAATGGCCAGCCGCTCACCCACGACATGGCGCTGCGCAGCATCGTGTCGCGCCTCGCTTTGAATTCGGGCCTTCCCACCACCGACGTGCTCGCCGATCGCGTCGATTTCGACAATGCCGGCATCCCGAGCGCCTCGGAGTTCGACTCCCGCGGCATCTATCTTTTCACCGTCCTGGAAGGCAGCCGCACCGTCGCCGTCACCGATTCCTGGTCGCGCAGGGAGTTGCTCCGGTTTGAAGCTGGGCGCGCTCCGCAGGGCCTCGCCTTCTCGCCCGACAGCCGCACGCTCTATGTGCACAACTTCATGGACCGCACCATCACGGTCCACAACGTCGGCGCGATCATCGACGGTGTCGAGACCGCGCCACCCATCGCCGCGACGCTCAACTGCGTGACCACCGACCTGCTCAGCGCGGCGGTGCTGAAGGGGAAACAATTCTTCTACGATGCCCGCGACCAGCGGCTGGCGCTGGAGGAGTACATCTCCTGCGCCGCGTGCCACAATGACGGCGGGCAGGATGGCCGCGTCTGGGACTTCACCCAGTTTGGCGAAGGGCTGCGCAACACCATCATCCTCCGCGGACTCGGCGGCATGGCGCATGGGCCGCTGCACTGGACGGGAAATTTTGACGAGGTCCAGGACTTCGAGGGCCAGATCCGCAACTTCGCCGGCGGCCTTGGCCTGATGAGCAATACCGACTTCCACGCCGGCACGCGCTCGCAACCGCTCGGCACTCCGAAGGCCGGGCTCAGCGCCGACCTCGACGCGCTCGCCGCCTACGTGGAGTCCCTCACGAAGGCTCACCCGAGCCCCCATCGGCGTCCGGACGGCACACTCACCGCGCAAGCCCTCGCGGGTCGGGCGCTGTTCGAGTCCGAGGAGATCGGTTGTGCCAGCTGCCACCTGCCGACCCGACACACGGACAGCTCGCTCTGCGAGACGCCCTTCGTGATCCACGACGTGGGCACGATCCGACCGAGCTCCGGAGGCC
>JBGSYE010000589.1:0-3868 GCA_041751075.1 Chthoniobacteraceae bacterium | reverse complement strand
GACGGCGCTGCCCGCCTCGACGCCCTCGCGCGCGCCGCCGCCGATTGGCTCGCGTCCGACCGCTTCCCCGATCTCCGCGTCCCGCTGGCCCAGCTCCAGCAACGGTTGGGACTGTGAGCGCTTCCCGCTGCGTTTTCAGGTGGAATGCGCGAGTGCCCACTCCACAGTGACCGCGCCGCCCGGCGCCCCATGCAAAATTTCCTCAGCGACTACGGCCTCATCGCGCTCTTCCTGTGCGCGATCTTCGAGAACGACGTCGTCTTCATCATGACGGGCGTCGTCGTGCATCTCGGCATCGTGCATCCCGAGTCCGCCTTCCTCGCGTGTCTCGCGGGCGCACTGCTGCACGACTCGCTCTGGTTTTGGCTCGGGCACGCGCGCTCCGATTCCATCCGCAGCTCGCGCGTGTATCGGAAGCTCGGACCGGCCGTCGAGCGGCTGGCCGCGCGTTTCGGGCCGTGGGAGCTGCTGCTGAGCCGCTTCATCTACGGCACGCGCAATCCGAGCCTCGTCTTCTGGGGCACGCAGAAGCTCTCCGTGTTCCGCTTCGCCGCCATCGAGCTCACCGCCTTCATGATCTGGGGCGGCGCCCTCACGGGGCTCGGGTATTTCCTCAGCGATCGCGCCCAGGCGCTCATCGGCGGGATCGGCAGCGTCGAGCGTTTCCTGCTCGGCGCGCTCGGCGTGGCGCTGCTGATTTACGCCGGTGGTCGCGTGCTCAGCCGGCATGAGGTGAAGAAGCACCTGCTCCCCCCGCCGGGTGGCTAGGCGGTGAGCAGCTCGCATTCTCGGCCGGCCCGACGGCAATGACGCGCTCGCCCAGTCCAGCCGGAAGCCAGTCGAGATGAGTCGTGGCGATGAGCTTCTGCGCGCCGGCGGGTAGTGCGGCGAGGAGCGCGCCGCGCCGGTCGAGATCGAGCTCGCCGAAGATATCGTCGAGCAGGAGCACCGGCGGCACGCCATGCTTGCGCTCGAGCAGTCGCGCGGCGCCGAGACGCAGCGCGATGACCAGCGTGCGCTGCTGGCCTTCCGACGCGAAATCCCCCGCCGGGATGTCATTCAGGAAAAAGGCGAGTTCGTCGCGGTGCGGACCCACTGTGGTCTGCCGGAGCCGCGCATCCTCACGCTCGGCCGCCTTCAGCGCGGCGGGAAAATCGTCGCCGCCTCCCGGTCGATATTCGAGCCGGAGAATCTCGCGTCCGCCGCTCACGAGCGAGTGCGCGGCATGCGCCTCGGGCTGCAATTCCGCAACGAGACGCCGCCGGGCCGTGGCGATGGTCCCGCCCGCGGCGATGAGCGGCGCGTCGAAGGCCGCGATCTCCCGCCAGCGCGGCGCCGCCGACTTGAGCAGGAGATTGCGCGAACGCAGCGTCCGCTCGTAGTCGCGGAGGGCGACGCGATACGACGGCTCGATCTGTGTCGCGAGGAAATCGAGGAAACGCCGCCGTACCTCACTCGCACCGCGCGCGATTTCGATGTCCGCATTTGAGAACCACATCACGCGGCCGACCTGCAGATACTCCGCCGCGGATTTCTGCTCGACGGAATCGAGCGCCAGCTTCTTGCGCCCCGCGCTGTAGTAAAACTGCAGGTGTCGCGCGCCGAAGTAGCCATCGACGACGAAGCCGCGGCGCTCATGCTGGATCACGGGTGCCAGCCGCTGCACCCGCGGCGAGGCGAGCCGCATGAGGATGCACGCCGCCTCGAGCAGCGAAGTCTTTCCATGCGCATTCGGCCCCGCGATGAGATTCACCCCCGGCGCAAACTCGATCTCCCGCGCGTCAAAACACCGGAAGTGGCGGATGAGAAGCTTGGCGAGTGAGGAGTGATGAGTGGCGGGCACCGGTGAGGATCGAAAAGGACGGAAGAGCCCAGGAAAGTGGGGCGGACTTACACTCCGCCAAATGCAACGCGGACTTTCAGTCCGCCTTGTTTCACGGATGGCAGACTGCAAGTCTGCCTCACTTTCATGCAACTCCTGCCTGGCTTCCGCGATTTTTATCCCGTCGATTGTGCGCGACGCAATTACCTGCTCGCCCAGTGGCGCGAGGTGGCGCGGCGCTACGGCTTTGTGGAATTCGACGGGCCGGTGCTCGAGCCGATGGCGCTCTACGAGAAGAAGAGCGGGGGCGAACTCGTCGGGCAGCTCTTCGATTTCGTGGATCGCGGCGAGCGGCACGTGACGCTGCGGCCGGAGATGACGCCGACACTGGCGCGCATGGTCGCAGCCCGCGAGCGGGATTTCAAAAAGCCGCTCAAGTGGTTCTGTGTCCCGCAGTTTTTCCGCTACGAAAAGCCGCAGCGCGGGCGTGGGCGCGAGTTCTACCAGCTCAACTGCGACATCATCGGCGACGCCTCGCCGGCGGCGGATGCGGAGATGCTCGCCGTGCTCATCGACATGCTGCGCGTCTTCGGACTAGGCGCGGAGGATTTTGTGGTGCGCGTGAGCGACCGGCGGGCGTGGACGCAATTCGCCACGGCGCGCGGCGTGCCGGAGGATCGCGTGGTCGATTTCCTCGCGGTGATCGACAAACTCGAACGCGCCTCGCCGGAGGAGACGGAACGCAAGCTCGCGGAGTTTGGCATCACGCTCGCCGCGGTGCGCGAGTTCCTCGCCAACCCCGCAGCGGAAGCGGCGGAATTGCGGGCGATCGCCGACGATCTGCGGGCGCGCGGGCTGGACGGTTTCATCGAACTCGATCTCACGATCGTGCGCGGGCTGGCCTACTACACGGGCCTCGTCTTTGAAGTCTTCGACCGCCAGAAGAAGGAGCGCGCGCTGGCTGGCGGGGGGCGTTACGACCAGTTCCTGAGCCTGATGAGCGACGGCAAGGTCGATCTCCCGGCGCTCGGCTTTGGCATGGGCGACGTGGTGCTCGGCAATGTGATCGACGATACGCCGGCGGCCAAAGCGCGGCTCGATGCATGGATCGCGCGCGGGCACGCCTGCGACATCTACGTCGTCATCGCCAATGAGACCCGCCGCTCCGATGCGCTCGCCATGGTGCAGCGGCTTCGCGACGCGGGCCGCCGTGCGGATTTCCCGCTCGCCGCGGCGAAGGTCGGCAAGCAATTCCAGACCGCCGAGCAACTCGGCGCTCGGATCGCCATCCTCGTGGGCGAAGAGTGGCCCATGGTGAAGGTGAAGACTCTGGCGACGCGGGAGGAGCGCCTGGTCGCGGAGGAGGATGTAGAGCGAGCATGCCTTTGAGGCTGCTCGCTATTCCGCGCGCCTGACAGCGAGTGGCCTCGGAGGCACACTCACTCTACTTCGGCTCTTCCCGGTAGGGCTTCTGCGCCTTGTAGAGCGCGATGCGCTCGCGCATCTCGGCACGGATCGGCTCCGGCTCGCTTTCAGAAAGCTTCACCGCTTCCTCCTGCCACTTCACCGCCTGCTCGAAGTCACCCTTTTCCGCGTAAGCCGCGGCGAGAGTGTCCACATAGCCGGCGCTATTGTACTTCGTGAGCTTGCAGGCCTTGGTCGCGAGTTCGATGGCGCGCGCGCCATTGCGCACGCCGTCCTTCGGCGCGGTGGCGAGCAGCCAGGCGAAGTCATTGTGCGGCTGCGCCTGATCGGGGTAGCGCTTCACCAACTCGGCGTAATCCGTCACCGCTTTCTCGAAACTGCCCGATGCGTAGTGCGTCGAGGCGCGGCCGAGCAGTCCGCGCACATCGCCGGGCTCGTGGGTGAGCGCAGCGGTGAAGTCGGCGATGGCGCCGTCCCACTGCCTTTCCACCCGGCGCATCTCGGCGCGGCCCAGCAGTGCGGCGGTGTCCTTGGGATCGAGGCGGAGCGCGGCCTCGAAGTCCGCCACGGCTTTGGCCGAGTCGCCCATCGCCGCGTAGGCGTAGCCGCGCTGCGCGAGCG
>JBGSYE010000588.1:0-12612 GCA_041751075.1 Chthoniobacteraceae bacterium | reverse complement strand
GCGGCTTGGGCGGCGCGGACGCGAGTGCGCGCCGCGATGCTCGAGCTCTACTCGGCTGAAGAGAGCGGCGCTTTGCTCTCCGCCGAGGTCGCGCTGCATGAAGAGGCGCTCACGCGGCTCGCTGCGCAGATAAAGGCAGGCGAAATCGCCCCGCTCGAGCTGACCCGCCGCCGCATCGAAGCCAACGCCGCCAGGCTTTCCCGCCTCGAAGCCCGGCTCCAGGCGCAGCAAGCGATCGGCGCGCTGGAGGCGGCGCTGCAAGTCCCGTTGCGCTCCGTGAAGTAGTGCCCGCCCGAAACAGGCGCAGGAAATTGCGGCCGCTGGGAGTCAGCGTGAGAGGTGGTTGGTGATTTGGGAAATGGGGAAGCGGAGCGCGGCCAGGGCGATCGCATCAAAATCCCGGCATGGTACCTGAGCCAGGCGCAAGGAGCGGCGTGCGTCCCGCCGCCGACCGACCGCTCGCGTCGGAGGCGCACACGCTGAGGGAAAGTGGCAGGTGCAGCGCAGGGACGGCCAGGCTTCCTCGGGGGATTTGATCGGGGGTCGCGAGCGATGAGACTTTGGTCCCGATGGGTGGGGAGTTGGCTCTGGCGATCGGGCCTGAACTGCGGCTACTCCCGGCTTGCGCCTGCTCGCCCGATGGAAATGATCGGCAGCCGCTCTTCCTTCCCATGAAACTCCGCTCCCTCCTCGCTCTCTTCTGCACGCTCGCGCTGCACGCCGTTCCCGCCGCTGACGCAAAGCGCACGAACGTGCTCTTCCTCATCTCCGACGACCTCAACAATCTGCTCGGCTGCTACGGCGATCCGCAGGCGAAGACGCCGCACATCGACAAGCTCGCCGCGCGCGGCGTGCGGTTCGATCGCGCGTATTGCACCTTCCCGCTCTGCGGCCCGAGCCGGAACTCGATGCTCACCGGCCTGTATCCGAACAGCACCGGCATCCTCGCCAATGCGCAGATCTTCCGGCAGTCGATCCCGGAACAGCTCAGCCTTTCGCAAGTCTTCCGGCAGCAGGGCTACCTCGGCGTGCGGATCGGCAAGCTCTACCACTACAATGTGCCGAACTCGATCGGCACCGACGGTCACGATGATCCGGCGTCGTGGGAGATCGAGTTGAATCCCGCGGGCGTCGATCGTCTGGAGGAACACCCGAAAATTTTCAGCCTCACGCCGGGGCAGTTTGGCGGCACGCTGAGCTGGTATGCGTCGCCGAAGAGCGATGAGCATCACACCGACGCGATGGAGGCCGCTGACGCCGAGTGGGTGCTCGAGCGGTGTGCGAAGCAGAAAGATCGCCCGTTCTTCCTCGCGGTCGGATTTTTCCGCCCGCACACTCCGTATGTCGCGCCGCAGAAATACTTCGACTTGCATCCCGCGGCAGCGCAGCGCGTGGTGCAGGGCGTGAAGGAAGACCAGGCCGACATCCCGCCAGCGGGGCTCGCCAGCTACAAGAAGGAGCAGGATAAACTCACCGACGATCTGCGGCGCGAGGCGCTCCAGGCTTACCGCGCGAGCATCAGCTTCATGGATGCGCAGGTCGGGCGCGTGGTGGATGCGCTCGATCGGCTCGGCCTCGCGGAGAGCACCGTGATCGTCTTCACCAGCGACCACGGCTACCTCACCGGCGAGCACGGGCTGTGGCAAAAGCAGAGTCTCTTTGAGGAAAGTGCGCGGGTGCCGCTGCTCATCGTCGCGCCCGGCGTGTCGCAGAAGGGCGCTGTGGTGAAGACGCCCGTCAGCCATCTTGATCTCTTCCCCACGCTCACGGAGCTCGCAGGGGTGAAAGCGCCCGCGAATATTCAAGGCCAGAGTCTCGTGCCGATGCTGAAGGACTCGGCTGCGAAAGGCCGCGGCTGGGCGCTGACGCAAGTCGTGCGTGGCGGCAACAGACGCGCCGGCGTGAGTCCAGCGATCGGGGGCGAAGGCAAACGGTTCTTCGGCTACAGCCTTCGCACGCCGCGCTGGCGCTACACCGAATGGGGCGAGGGGACGCAAGGGCGCGAGCTCTACGACCACGACGCCGATCCCAAGGAACTCACGAACCTCGCCTCCGTCCCCGCGCACGCGGCGACGATCGAAGAACTCTCCAAGCAACTCCGCACCGCCGCCAAGGGCACCTTCCCTCCATCCGGGAAAACGCCGGAGGTCGAGGGGAGCATCTGGGCGCCGCTGCTCGTCGATCCGTGACGGTTCCGTCGGCAGCATCCCGTCTGTGCCAGGCGTGCGGGATGTGTTGCAACGGCGTGATGTTTCACCTCGTGCGGCTACAGCCTCGCGATTCGGCGCGGGAGCTGGCGGCGCTCGGGCTGAAGCTGAAGCGCAAGAAGCGTCAGGACTACATCCAGCAGCCGTGTCCGGCCTGGCGGGAGTCGCGGTGTTCGATCTATCTACAGCGGCCGGAGCGCTGCCGGCTCTTCGAGTGCCGGCAATTGCAGCGGGTGGCCGCCGGCGAAATCACGGAGGCGGCGGCGCTGGAGAAGATCGGCGAGGTGCAGCGGCGAGTGGCGCATCTGGATTCGCTGTCACGCCGCGCGGATGGCTCGCCGCGCCGTGGGCCGCTTTCCAAACGGTGCGAGACGACGCTGGCGGAGCCCTTTGACGCGACGACGCATCCTGAGCTCGTGCATGATCGCGAGGCGCTGGCTCGCGGCTTGAGCGAACTGGACGCGCTGCTGGACGCAGACTTTCGGGTGACTCCGGCGCAGAGCACGATCGGATGAAGCAACCGCCTTCAAAAGATCCGCTTCATGGAGTGACGCTGGAGACGATGGTGAAAGCACTCGTCGATCACTTCGGCTGGGATGAACTGGGCCGGGCGATCGATGTCCGCTGCTTCAATTTCGAGCCGAGCGTGTCGTCGAGTTTGAAGTTCCTGCGCAAGACGCCGTGGGCGCGTTTGACGGTGGAGCAGTTGTATCTCGCGATGCGCTGGGAGCAGGAACACGCGGACGGGGCGTGAGGTTTTTGCGTGCGGTGGCACGGGCAGGTGTGCGACGAATTGCGGCTTTCGAATCCCCCGCCATGAAACGCATCCTCCTGCTCCTCCTCGCGCTCGCTTCACCCGCCGTCGCCGCGCCGAACCTCGTTGTCTTCCTCACCGACGATCTCGGCTGGGGCGATCTTGGCTGCTACGGACATCCGATCATCCAATCACCGAACCTCGACGCGTTCGCGAAGCAGGGCGTGCGGCTCACGCAATGTTACGCGGCCAGCGCGGTGTGCTCGCCTTCTCGCTCGGCGATCCTCACCGGGCGCACGCCGTATCGGAATGGCGTCTTCACCTGGATTCCCGAGGGGCGCGACATCCATCTCCGCACGAGCGAGATCGCGCTGCCAGAGCTGCTCAAGACCGTGGGCTACACGACGTGCCACGTCGGCAAGTGGCACCTCAACTCGCACTTCAACAAGCCCACGCAGCCGCAGCCGAACGATCACGGCTACGACTGGTGGCTTGCGACGCAAAACAACGCCGCGCCTTCGCACGAAAACCCAGTGAACTTCGTGCGCAACGGGGAGCCGATCGGCAAGGTCGAGGACTACTCCGCGCCATTCATCGTGAAGGAGGCGGTCGCGTGGCTGCACGAGCATCGCGACAAATCGAAGCCCTTCCTGCTCTCGGTCTGGACGCACGAGCCGCATTACCCCATCGAGTCCGCGCCGGAATTTAAAGCGAAGTATCCGCAGCTCACGGACGACGTGCAGATCGAACATCACGCGAACGTCACGCAGCTCGACCACGCTTTCGGCGAACTCATGCGCGCGCTCGATGAGCTGAAGCTCGCCGACGACACGATCGTGATCTTCACCTCGGACAACGGCCCCGAGGGCGATGGCATCAAGTCGCCGGGCCGCGGCTCGACCGGCGGGCTGCGGAGCCGCAAACGCTCGGTGTATGAGGGCGGCATCCGCGTGCCGGGGATTGTGCGCTGGCCGGGCAAGGTGCAGGCCGGCGCCACCAGTGATGTGCCGGTGATCGGCTCGGACCTCTTCGTCACCGCGGCCACGATCGCTGGCGCCGCGCTGCCAAAGGATCGCGTGCTCGATGGCGGCAACTTGCTTCCGGCACTCGAAAGCAAACCGGTCGAGCGGACGCGGCCGCTTTACTGGCGCTGCGCCATCGCGCCCGAGCCGCTGAAGACGGCGATGCGCATCGGCGATTGGAAGATTCTGGCCGACGAAGAGCTGACGAAGTTCGAGCTCTACGACGTGCAGAACGATCCGCAGGAGAAGAAAGAACTCGGCGCGCGCGAACCCGCGAAATTAGCCGAGATGAAAGCCGCGCTGGTGAAGCTGAACGCGGAAATCGAAGCGGAGGGGCCGGATTGGTGGAAGACCTACAATCACGGCGGCAAGAAGAAGGCACCCGCCCGCCAGTAATCCCGACGGGGGGTGACTGACGCCGAAGGCAGCAGCACGCGCTCGTTCTTACGCTTCGAGCGCGAGTTCGGCGTTGCCGATGATGCCGGCATCGTTGCCGAGCGTCGCGGGGAGCACTTTCAGATGCTCGTGGACCAGCGGGAGGGTCCGCTCGCGGATCGTGCGGCGGATGGGGCCCATGATGAGCGCGCCGGCATTGGCGATGCCGCCGCCGATGATGATGGCGTCGGGATTCACGATCCACACCGCATTCACCAGCGCGCAGCCGATCTCGGTGCCGACCGCATCCCAGAGGCCAAGGGCGATGGCGTCGCCGCGCGCGGCGGCTTTGGAGAGTTCGATAGGCTGGCACTGTGCGCTCGTCACTTTGCGGCCAGCTTTCCGATAGAGCTCTCCCGCGCGCTCGGCGATCTGCTGGTTGCCCACGTATTCCTCGAGCCCTCCGCGACCGCCGTAGGGTCCGGGCTTTCCGCGATAGTCGATGCTGGTGTGGCCGAGCTCGCCGGCTGCGAACTGCGCACCGCGGTAGAGTTTCCCTTCGATGATGAGCGCGCCGCCGACGCCGGTTCCCAGGGTGACGCAGATGACGTGGCGAAATCCGCGCGCGGCGCCGTGCTTGAACTCACCGTAGGCCATGGCCTTCGCGTCATTCTCCACGATCGCAGGCAGCCCAGTCCGCGCGGTGAGCTGAGCGTGAAGCGGCACGTCGTTCCATCCGGAGACATTGGTGAGCGTGTGGACGACGCCGGTGGTGCTGTCCACGAAGCCGGGCAGGCCGACGCCGATCGCGGCGATCTCGGGATGCACGGCCCGCAGCGCGCCGATCATTTCGACGATGGCCGCGACCAGCGTGCGGGAATCGGGGTGCTGCTGCGGGTCGATGGGCTCGGCGCGATCGAGGATGGTGCCGTCCTGGACGACGGCGGACTTGATGGAGGTGCCGCCGAAATCAATGCCGATGGCTTTGCGTGATGTGCTCATGAATCGGGACTCCGCCGAACTTGTGGGAGCGCGGAGCGTTGGTCAATCACGCCCACGATTCCGCCTCGACCGCCGTTTCGCTGCACCATAAACCACGTCCCCAGATGCAACTCAGCCCCGCGTTTGTCCCGCCGCTCGATCCCGGCTTCCTGCCTGCTTCGCTCTGGAATCGCGCTTACCAGGAACGCTGCGCGGCGGACTCGGGCGCGCATCCACTCTCCATCGCGCTGGAGCGGGCCGACGGCACGGTCTCGCGCTACGATTCGCGGGTGCTGCCGCATGAAGGTGCGAATATTCCGCTGAATACGACCTGCGTGGAGCGCCTCGTGAAGACGCTGCTCTGGGCGCGCGGCGGCTGGCGGCTGATGATCGGCGGCGACGACTCTATCGCGGCGATGCTGCGCGAGATCTATGCGCCGGAGGGCGCGCGGGCGTTCGATTGGGAATTCATGGGCCGGCGGGTGTATGGGCGCGACATGGTGGTGGAAGCGCGCGCGCTGCACGACATGCCGGCGGCACACGAGATCTCCGTGCCGCTCGGGCGGCATCTCGATGGGTGCCGGATCGGGTTCGATCTCGGCGGGAGCGATCGCAAGTGCGCCGCGGTCATCGACGGCAAGGTCGTCTTCTCGGAAGAGGTCGCATGGGATCCGTACTTCGAGAGCGACCCGCAGTATCACTTCGATGGCATCCAGGATTCGCTCCAGCGCGCGGCGGCTTTCCTGCCGCGAGTGGATGCGATCGGCGGCAGCGCGGCGGGTGTGTATGTGAACAATGAAGTGCGCGTGGCGTCGCTCTTTCGCGGGGTATCGCCGGAGCAATTCGACGCGCGGATCCGGCGCATCTTCTTCGAGCTGCAGAAGGCGTGGGGCGGCGTCCCCTTCGAGGTCGTGAATGACGGCGAAGTCACAGCGCTCGCGGGCTCGATGAGCCTCGGGGAGAATTGTGTGCTCGGCATTTCCATGGGCACGAGCGTGGCCGGCGGCTACGTGAATGCGGACGGGCTCATCGCGCCGTGGCTCAATGAGCTGGCCTTCGTGCCGATCGACTACCGGGCCGATGCGCCGCTCGACGAGTGGAGCGGCGACCGCGGCTGCGCCGTGCAGTATTTCTGCCAGCAGGGTGTGGCGCGACTCGCACCGCTGGCGGGCATCGAGCTGCCGACGGAGATGAAATTTGCCGAGCGTCTCGTGGAGGTGCAGAAACTCATGGAGGCGGGCGATGAACGCGCGCGGCGCATCTACGAGACGATCGGCGTCTGTTTCGGCTACGCCATCGCGCACCTGGCCGACTTCTACGAGATCCGCAATCTGCTCATCCTCGGCCGCGTGACCAGCGGCGAGGGCGGCGCGCTGATTCTCGCGAAAGCCGGCGAAGTGCTCGCCGCGGAATTCCCCGCGCTCGCCGGCTCGATCCAGCTCCGCACTCCCGACGAGAAGGACAAGCGCCACGGCCAGGCCGTCGCCGCGGCGAGCCTCCCCGCCCGGCGCCCCGTCAAACGATGAACTTCCACAACCCCACCGCGCGCCTCTTCATCCCCGACCGCATCCCTGAGCCGGAGGCGCTGGCGCGGATCACGCATCTCGGGATCGGCGCGCATCAGGATGACCTCGAGTTCATGGCCTTCGATGGGATCCTCGCGTGTTATCACAGCCGGGAGGAGTGGTTCGGCGGCGTGACCTGCACCGATGGGTCCGGCAGCGCGCGCACCGGCGCCTACGGCAGCTACACCGATGCGGAGATGATCGCCGTGCGCCATCGCGAGCAGGAACTCGCCGCGGAGGTCGGGCGCTACGGGACCATGATCCAGCTCGATTACGCCAGCACGGTGGTGAGAGACCCGGCGGACATCGCGCTGCGCGACGATCTCGTGGCGATCCTCACCGCGACCCGGCCCCGCGTGGTGTACACGCACAATCCCGCCGACAAGCACGAGACGCACATCGCCGTGGTGATCCCCGTGATCCAGGCAATCCGCGCGCTGCCGCGCGAGGTGCGGCCCGAGCGTGTGCAGGGTTGCGAAGTGTGGCGCGGGCTCGACTGGATGCCCGATGGCGAGAAGGTCGTCCACGATCTCAGCGCGCATGAACATCTCGCCGCCGCGCTCAATGGAATCTTCGACAGCCAGATCGCCGGCGGGAAACGCTACGACCTTGCGACCCTCGGACGCCGCCGCGCGAATGCGACCTTCTTCGACAGCCATGCCACCGACGAGGCGGAGATGATCGCCTTTGCCATGGACCTCACACCGCTCGCGCACGACGACTCGCTCGACATCGTGGAATACGTCACCGGATTCATCGACCGCTTCAAAGCCGACGTGACTGCGAAGCTCCGGAAGCGATTGTAGAGCGAGTGTGCCGACAGGCCATTCGCTTGCTTCCGTGCATGAATAGCGAGTGGCCTGTCGGCACACTCGCTCTACGCCGTCGCCAGCACTCTCCCGAACACATGGAAATCATCATCGAACCCACTGCCGACGAGGCCAGCATCGTCGCCGCGCGGATCGTGGCGCAGCTCGTGCGCCGCAAGCCGGACGCTGTGCTCGGTCTGGCCACCGGCAGCACTCCGCTCCGGATGTATGCCGAGCTCCTGCGCATGCATCGTGAGGAGGCGCTGGATTTCTCCGGCGTCACGACCTTCAACCTCGACGAATACGTAGGGCTGCCCGCCGATCATCCGCAGTCATATGGCGCCTTCATGTGGGAACATCTCTTCCAGCACCTGAACGTGCCACGCGAGCGAGCCCACATCCCGAATGGACTCGCCAGGGATGTGCCCGCCGAATGCGCCGCCTATGAAGCGGCGATCCGCGCCGCAGGCGGCATCGACTTGCAGATCCTCGGCATCGGCACCGACGGCCACATCGGCTTCAATGAGCCGTCGTCCTCGCTCGCTTCGCGCACCCGCATCAAGACGCTCACTGCCCGCACCCGCAGCGACAACGCCCGCTTCTTCGGCAGCCCCGAAGCGGTGCCGCTCCACGTCATCACGATGGGCGTCGGCACGATCATGGACGCGCGCCAGGTCCTGCTGCTCGCCTTCGGCGAAGGAAAGGCGCGCGCCGTCGCCGATGCCGTCGAAGGTCCGATCACCGCGACGAACCCTGCGTCGATCCTGCAAATGCACCCCGTGGCGAAATGCCTGATCGACGAAGCCGCCGCCCGGGAATTGAAGCGAGTGGAGTACTACCGGTGGGTGTATGCAAACAAGCCGGAGTGGCAACGGGTGTGAGAGGGGTTGCAGCGTAGGCTCCTCAAAGGCTCATCCGGGAAAAGAAACTGCGGTGTGAGGCGATGAAGCGGTAGGCGGCGCGGGCGAGGGGCATGAAGCCTGGGAGTTGTCGCAAGAGACGGGGAATCCGGCCTCGTTCCCCGGCGAAGTCGAAGAGGCGGAAGACGGCGTCGGCGCCGCTGAGCGCGCGGCCATCGAGTTCGATCAGTTGGACCGCGGTCTCGAAATCCGCGCGCGGGATCTCCGGAAATTGCGCTTCGACTTTCTGATACTCGGCGTAGGCGACGCGGTCGCCGGTTGCGCGATTCCATCGCGCGATCCACCGGCGGCAGAAGGCGCAGTCGCCGTCGTAGATCAGCAGGGGCTTGTCGCGCGGCGGGTGGCGCACGATTCGGCCTGGCTCGGAGGGGGGCGCAGTCATGGCAGCACGCTCGCTCTACAACCGCCGAAACGCTAAGACCAGCGGCGAGACATGCGAATCTCTTTTCCCGCCAAGCCCTCCGCGGAGGCCGGCGCCTTTCTGCGCCGGTGGTTCGCCGACTCGGAAGGGCCGATGGGTTATTGGCTGACGCGCTTCGTCATCCTGCGGCTGCTGGGGCTCGTCTATCTGGTGGCGTTTCTCGCTGCCGCAAACCAACTCGTGCCACTGATCGGACACGATGGACTGCTGCCGGCTGACCTGTGGTTGAGGAATCTGGCGGATCACTTCGGATCGCGCTCCGCGGGATTCTTCAATGTGCCGAGCGTCTTCTGGTGGGGCATCTCGGATGGCGGTTTGCTCGTCGTGGCGTGGATCGGCGCGGGGCTCTCGCTCGCGGTGCTGCTTGGGTATGCGAACTCGATTGTGCTGCTGCTGCTGTGGGTGCTCTACACATCGATCGTGAATGTCGGGCAGCTCTGGTACAGCTACGGCTGGGAGATCCAGCTCCTCGAGACGGGCTTCCTCGCGGTCTTCCTCTGCCCGCTGCTGGATGGCCGGCCCTTTCCGCGGCGGGCGCCGCCGGTCGTGGTGGTCTGGCTGTATCGGTGGCTCATCTTTCGCATCATGCTGGGTGCGGGACTCATCAAGCTGCGCGGCGACGCCTGCTGGCGCGATCTCACGTGCCTCTACTACCACTACGAGACGCAACCGATTCCGAATCCGCTGAGCTGGTGGCTGCACTTTTGTCCGGCGTGGTTTCATCGGCTCGGGACGTTGTGGAATCACATCATCGAGCTCGCGGTGCCGTGGTTTGCCTTCGGACCGCGGCCCGCGCGGCATGTGGCCGGGATTCTGATGGCGGGATTCCAGGTCGTGCTCATTCTCAGCGGAAATCTGTCGTTCCTGAACTGGCTCACGATCGTGCCTTGTCTGGCCTGTCTCGATGACACCTTTTGGGCGCGCATCCTCCCGCGCTCACTGGTCGAGCGTGCCATCCGTGCGGCGGAGTCGGCGGAGCGCTCGTGCCCGCAGGAGATCGCAGCTATCGCGCTCGCCGCGGTGGTGGCAGCACTCAGCGTCGATCCGGTATTGAATCTGATCGAGCCGGGCCAGGTGATGAACACTTCCTTCAATCGGCTGAACCTCGTGAACACGTATGGCGCATTCGGCACGGTGGGCCGGGAGCGGATGGAGATCGTCTTTGAAGGCACGAGCAACGCGTCGCCGGACTTTGCGGTGTGGCGCGAGTATGAATTCAAGGCTAAGCCCGGCGATCTCCGGCGGCGTCCAGTGATCGTCGCGCCGTATCAGCCGCGCATCGACTGGCAGATTTGGTTCGCGGCGATGGCGACGCCGAATCAATACCCGTGGACGGTCCACTTCGTCTGGAAGCTCCTGCACAACGATCCCGGCACGCTGAGTCTCATCGCTGGGAATCCCTTCCCCGCCGAGCCGCCGCGCTACGTGCGCGCCGTGCTCTACCGCTACCGATTCACGCAGCCCGGGGAGGGGGCGTCGTGGTGGAAACGCGAGCGCCTCGGCCTGTGGCTGCCGCCGATCTCGCTGGAGAATGCAGAGGTGCGCCGCTTTCTCGAAGCCAGGGGGTGGGGCGGGGCGGAGTGAAGAGGTCGGCTGTCGTCAGCATCCAGTGTTCAGTCAGAACGCTCAGTCAGTTACTGAATACGGATTACTGAATCCCGGTCACCGCCCGCCAGCGATTTCTTAGAATTCCTCCCCCGGCGGATTCTCCTGCTCCTCGGTCAGCGCCTTGGTGAGCGATTCCTGGAACATGAGGAAGCGCTTCGTGACGAAGAGCGGATCGCGTTGCTCGACTTCGCCGACGAAGGTCTCGATGAACTCCTCGATCGTCAGATCCTCGTATTCATCGGGGTCGGTCTGCCAGAGCTTCTCGTCAAAGGCGACCTTGTGCGTGGCCTCGAAGCAGCAGATCGCCAGCTCGAAATCGAGGTCGTCAAATTCTTCGCAGAAGATCTCCGCGACCTTCGTACTGGCGTCGCATTGCACCAGATCGTCGCTGATGAAATGGACGATGCTGATGAAAGAGGTGACGTAGTAATTCATGGTGCGGGCCGCCGCAGGTCAGGCCTCGTTATTTCTTCGCGGAACCGACGGCTGCGGTGATGAAGTCGAGGAAGGGTTTGCGCGATTCCTTCACGAGCGCTGCGGGGCCGGTCATTTTCACGAAGACGTCGCCCTCGGCGCTTTCGATGATCGCTCCGAGCAGAGCGTAGCCGGGGAGGGGTGTGGTCGGGCCGCCGGGCATCCCGCTGGAGAAGGTGCCTTCGGTGCTCACGAGCGTCACTTTCGTCCCCGAGATGTCCTGCGGCTCGACCTTCGACGCGCCCTCCGCGCTTTGAAACTGGCCGAGCCAGCGCTGGATATTTGCCTGCGCTCCGCCTCCGCCGCCGGGACCGAAGTGGAAGAAGGTGATCTCCGCGGAGGCATCGGGTGTGGAGCCGGGGATCTTGAGCTGCGCCTTGCGCATCGACGAGGTGACGGGCACCCATGCCCACGCCGCGGGTCGCTGGAACTCGAATGCGCCTACGGTGAACTTCGCCGGATCTTCGGCAAAGAGCTGGGCGGTCGTGCAAAGGGCGAGGGCAAACGAAGCGAGGCGTTTCATGGGGCAGCCCTTGTAGAGCGGCAGGCGGTGGGGCGCAAGCAGTGACGCAGGCGGCCCGCCTGTGCGGCGGGAATCACAGCGCCTCGCGCATGAGCTTTCCATTCACCTGGCGCATCGCTCCGCGCGGGTTGGCGTCTTGCAGCTCGGGGGGGAGCGCGTCGCCGGGGAAATTCTGATAGCACACCGGCCGCGCCCAGCGCTGGATCGCCGCGGTGCCCACGCTGGTGAAGCGCTCGTCGGTCGTGGCCGGATACGGCCCGCCGTGGTGCATCGCGGGGCTGACTTCCACGCCGGTCGGGAAGCCGTTCACCACGAGGCGTCCGGCTTTGCGCTCGAGGATGGCGATGAGATCGCCGGCGGCGGCGAGATCCTCCGGGGTGCCGTGCAGCGTCGCCGTGAGCTGGCCCTCGAGCGTGTGCGCGATCCGCATCAGGTCGGTGAAATTTCTCGCATCGACGAGCAGCGTGTACGGGCCGAAGACCTCTTCGTGCAGCTCGCGGTGCTTGAGGAAATTCTCACCATCCGCCGCGAAGACGGTGGCGTCGCCCTCGGTTTTTGCGGGGTCGGGTTCGGCGTCCGCATTCGCAAGGGGGACGACGCCCGGGATTTTCGCCATCGCCGCGACTCCTTCGTGGAAGGATTTGCAAATGCCGGAGTGCAGCATCGTCGCCGGTGCTGCCGCCTGAATGGCGCGGCCGAAGTGGCCGGTGAAGGCCGTGAGCTCCGCGCCGCCGATGGCGAAGACGAGGCCCGGCTTCGTGCAGAACTGGCCGACGCCCATCGTCACCGATCCTTTCAAGCCCTCCGCGATCTGCTGCCCGCGCTCGCGCAGCGCGCCGGGCAGGATGAAGACCGGATTGAGGCTGCTCATCTCGGCGAAGACGGGGATCGGGTCGGGGCGCGCATTGGCGGCATCGAAGAGCGCACGACCCGCGAACCGCGAGCCGGTGAAG
>JBGSYE010000587.1:0-4606 GCA_041751075.1 Chthoniobacteraceae bacterium | reverse complement strand
CGGTGACCAATACCCTGACCTATCAGACGGCCGATGCCCTCATCGAGGCCGGCCCGATCAAGCTGCCCGTTTCTGCGAAATGCACCGTCTCGTGGAATGCGGGCGGCCGCGACGGCTCGACGTTAGGCTGCCGGGTGACCGCTTATATGACCGTGAAGGGCAAGGATCTCGTGCTCGAGAAGCTCGCGAATGAGGAGATCGACATCCGCATCACCATGCAGGGCTAAGATAAAAAGTAGCCGAGCACGGGCAGCCGCGGGTTTGTGAAACGGCCGACCGCCACCCGGACGGCCTGCCGATCGACTGGGCTCGCAAGCGCAGCGCCGACGGGGGAAATCACTCCACCAGTTCGCCCCAGTAATGAGGCCTCTGCAACTCCAGTTCGGTAGTCGGGAGGATGCCGGTGTTCGTGGCGCCGCGTTCTTTCTCCATCGCTGCCCAATCCTTTAGGCGGAGCCGCACGCTCTTTCCCTGCTCGACCGCCGCCGCCGGCAGCACGGTGTTGTTCTGCATCGTCAGTATGTGAACCACGCCGTCTCCGGGTCCGATCCCCTCCCCTTTCTCGTTCACCAGATCGCGCACATGCCACTTGCTGATGTAATCCTTGTAAGGCGCATCCCGTTGCGGCCCGCTCGAAACTTCTGCCACGGTGCCACGCGCGACCACCTCTCCCGCTGGCTGCGCAAGCGCCGCCGAGTCCAGGTCCACTTTCGGCCATTTGCCAGCCACCAGACTGCGGGCGGCGAGCGTCCAGATCACCACCTTCTTCTCCTGGAGAAAACCTTTGGCCGCCATTTTTGCCAGATCGACCGGCATATCGCCCCACAAGCCTTCGCGCACGATGAACGCCAGCGGTATTCCCGCGTGGAGACTCACATGCGCAGGCAGATGCCCTTTCGTCTTCATGTTGTACATCGAGAAGCTGTCGCCGGTCAGCACCACCGGAGAGTCGGGTGATTCCTGCAGCGGCTCGCCCGTGGCCGGGTCGATGACCAGTAGCACGTCGTCCGCTTTTTCACCGTCCTCCCGCCGAAACGCCGTCGTGGTGTAGGGGCTGCCTTTTTCCAGCGCCGTCTGCACAAACGCATAGCGCTTCAGCCGCTCCGCAATTTTCTCACCGGCGATGCGGACAGCCGTGTTCCGCCAGTGGCTGTCGCGCACGTAGTAGAGCGGGACCTCGTCTTTGTGACGCTGGCGAAACTCGCGAAACGGCGTGTAGAGATCGACCACCTCCACGTCGCGCTCGAGGAGTTGTTCCATCAGCCGTGTCACCTGAATCTCCACCCCCAACTCAGGCGGCGCCGTGTCGCTCAGATACTCGGGATAGGTGCCGAGTTTGTCGGGGATCGGCACGAAGATCAGATCGATGCCGCGCCTCTTGAGCTGCCGGTCGAGATGCACGATGGCTTCGAGCGGCGATTGCTCCCGTCCCTCCAGCGTCTCGAGCACCGCCAGATCCACCTCCTTGCCTTCGAAGCGAGTGTTGTTCTTCGCCGGCCACGGCCACGGCGTTTTCCGAAGCTCCTGCAGCGCCTCCCGGTAAGGCCGAAGCTTTTCTGCCCAGCCGGTCCAGCCGCCGCGCTCCTCCACCTCCTTGCGAATCTGCGCCAGGGTCTGCTGCACAGTCTCCGTGCGGGCGCGACTCGCCGCCGCCGCCGGCTTCTCCGCCACGGACTCGGCGTGCATTTGCGCGGCGGGGGTGACGGAGAAGAGCAGAGCACCGGTGAGGACGGCGAGTGGGAGGAGGTGGCGAGTTTTCATGATTGCGGCAGCGGTTGGCATAATGCGGACATCCGGCGGTTCTACAAAGCGCCGTTACTAATTTATATCGGAACGACAGCGTTGATGATTCACCAACCTGCATTCTTTCAACGCCGGAAGGTTCGCGCGGAAGGGGTCGGTCCGAACATAGGTGCAGGATCGGGCGGGGGCGGCGCGCCGTCCGATGCGATGCATCCAACTCGGGCGGCGGGAGCCGAGCCGCATCTCCGCGGTTCGCTGATCAGCGCGGTGGCGGTTTTTGTCCCTCACACTTGTCGCCAGCTACGTTGCGCGCGGGATGGGTGCCGGCTTTCGCTCCGCATGCCGGGCACGGAGCTGTTGGACGGTGTC
This sequence comes from Chthoniobacteraceae bacterium, assembly GCA_041751075.1. GTDB lineage: Bacteria > Verrucomicrobiota > Verrucomicrobiia > Chthoniobacterales > Chthoniobacteraceae > JANNXQ01. The sequence continues at coordinate 2,494 of JBGSYE010000587.1, read as the reverse complement.
ACCGAGGGGGAGCGGCGCGCCGCGAAGTGGGTGGGATGAAACGATCCGCCTTTTGGCTGGACGCGTGCCGCGCACTAGAGTCGCCGCATGCCATTCATCGACGACGGCAACTACTCGAGCAAAAAGCCCGATCCATACTGGCGCGCGTCGCGCATCGCCGCGCGCCTGCTGCTGCGAAGCCGATGGAGCGCGCGACCGCCGGCTGGCCAGCAAGCTGCTCGATGAAGGGGGCGTGGAGGATCGCCTCATCGAGCAGGCAATTTCCGGCCTCCGCGCGGTTCGGACGTCCCGATGAATAGCGCGGCTTGGGAATGGAGCCCGGTGATCGACTGGGATGCACCGGCGGGGCGACTGCTCCTGCGGTTGGCGGATCTCATCCGCGGGTGAAGCCCTATTGAAATCACGGTTTTCCGGTCGGCTCCACTCCAGCTTTCGATCGACAGCGCATTCCTGAGCGGCGATGTCGATATCTTCTCGGCGGACGACTTTACCGAGCTGATCCAAAGCGCCGGCATGGGCAAAGGCCAGGCACCTCTTTACATCGAGCAGGTGTCGCCCGATGTCTTCGTCGCGAGTTCAGCCTGGCCGGGGCGGGCACATCACGAGGCGCGCAGCGGTGTGACTTGGGTATTCCCCCACCCTCTCGACATTCTCGTCTCGAAGATGCGTCGGTGCGCGGAGAAGGACATCAAGGCTTTCCGCCTGGTGATCGAGCGGACCGGTCATCCCACCGAGGCGGAGCTGATCCGCGGGCTCCAGGGTGTGGTCGATATGTTTCGCCCGGCTTTCGATGAGGAAAATCCGGGCGGCGACGCGGTCGCGAATACCCGGTATCTGTGGCAGACGCTGTTCGGCCATGACATCGATGTGCGGGCGGAAATCATCGCGCCGGCGCTTGCGGTGCGTCGGGCCGCCTACGGGCTCGAGGATACCGGGCACCGGGCGGAATTGCGCCGACGGCTCGAGGAGGAGTGAGCGCCGCACAGTGGCGGGTTTTGCCAGAACTTGGCTATTATCGTGGCGTCATGGCAGCGCTCCCGAGCAAGAAGATCGCCGTGCTCGGCGGAGGTCCGGCGGGGCTGCGCGCCGCCGAGATAGCCGCGGCTGCGGACGCTGTTTGATGCGAAGCCCTCGGTGGGAAGGAAGTTTCTCGCGGCGGGCTGAACCTCACAAAAGCCGAGCCGCCTGCGGTTTTCGCGGGCCGTTATCTTTCCGATGAGCCGGCGGGGCGCTGGTCGGAGATGATTCAGGAGTTTGACCCGGAAGCGCTGCGCGCTTGGGCAGGCGAACTCGGGGTGGAGACGTTCGCCGCATCCACGGGGCGGGTCTATCCGATCGCGTTGAAGGCCGCGCCGCTGCTCCGGCGATGGGTACAGCGACTGCGCGATCTCGGCGTGCACTTTGCGATGAACCACCGCTGGACCGGCCTCGCCGGCGCGCGCTGGACGGCGCATTTTCAAACTCCCGAGGGGGAATGCACCGAGACGGCGGATGTTGTGATTCTCGCGCTCGGCGGTGGCTCATGGCCGGACACGGACTCGGATGGAAAATGGTCCTCGCTCCTCCAAACGGTGGGCGTGAGGGTCGCGCCGCTGGAGCCCGTGAACTGCGGCTGAGAGGTCGCCTGGACGCCGAGCTGATCGCCGCCGCCGAGGGGCAGCCGGTGAAAAACATCGTGGCGCGCGCCGGTGCCGTCGAAGCGCGCGGGGAGCTGCTCATCACGCGGCATGGACTGGAGGGCGGCGCGATCTACCAGCTCGGGCCGGCGGTCCGGACGATGGGTGAGCCGGTGTTGTTTCTCGATCTGAAGCCGACATTTTCCGCGGAACAACTGGCAGCCAAGCTCGGGCCCGCGCACGAAAATCTGCACGCCATCACGCGCGAGCGCTGCTGCGATTCAGCGAAGCGTCGCCGAGTTCCGCTCCAGCGCTCGCGGCCGCCGCCAAGGATTGCCGCATTCCGCTGGCTGGCCCGCGCCCCATCGCGGAGGCGATTTCATCCGCGGGAGGCATCCGCTGGAGCGAGCTCGACGAGGGCCTGATGCTGCGCCGACTGCCGGGCGTGTTCGTTGCGGGAGAGATGATCGACTGGGAGGCCCCGACCGGCGGCTATCTCATCCACGGCTGCTTCGCGACGGGCACCCGCGCCGGTCATGCAGCCGCGGAGTATCTCAAGGCCAGTCGGGAATTGACGCGGACCGAGGAGCAAAGGACGCAATCCAGAGCTTCTCTTTAATCCGCGGCCGAAGGGTCTCCACCGTCTTGACGCTCGGGCGAAATGGGCTCGCACGCCTCGACTGATCCCGGTAGAGGGGAGGCCGCATGATGTGCGTGAAGAACAGGATGGCCACAAATACGACGGGCGAGCGGGACGGGCGTCCCGGCTTCCACTGTAGCAAAGAGGCCCTTTAAATGATTCGCAAAGCTGTCATACCCGCCGCCGGATTCGGCACGCGCTTTCTCCCGGCATCGAAGTCGCAGCCGAAGGAGATGCT
>JBGSYE010000586.1:0-4998 GCA_041751075.1 Chthoniobacteraceae bacterium | reverse complement strand
GACGCCGCCATCCGCGACGTGGCCCGCGCGCTCGGCTACCGCCGCACCGGCGCGCGCATCCACGAAATCCTGCACACCGACCTGCTCACCGCCGTCCGCCGCGGCATCCTCGAAAACCCCGGCGGCGCCCTGCGCCTCCTCGCCCGCTCGATCACCGACTACGAGCGCGACTTCCTCAAGGCGCAATTCCTCGCCGCCATCGGCCGCGCCTGGATCGACCGCGACACCGCCACCCGCGACTTCTGCCGCTGGCTCGGCTTCGCCCGCACCGGCCCGGTGATCGAAGACACCGCCCGCTCCCTCATCAATGGCCTCCTACGCGAAGGCCGGCTGGAGGCGGATGGGGCGGAACTGATCCGAAGGGTATGAAAACCCAAGCGCTTTGCTTATTTGTGTCGAAGCGCTACGTGATGCGTAAAGCATTGATGAATAGGCACTTCTTATTTAACTTAGAACCGTCCGAATGAAAGGCTGGCTCACCAAAGCGCTCGAATTGCTCACGGCGAGCTTGGAACCGCCCCGGCACGAACTCAACGAGCTGGATTGGAAGGCTGCGCTGTCGCCGGACAAGAAACGCCTGACGGAGCACCTGTCGGCCTTCGCGAATCAGGCGGGCGGCGGGTATCTGGTCTTTGGCGTCGATAACGCCGGGACGCCGCAGAGCTTGGATGGAGCCACTGTGGAAAAGACGGTCAACCACCTTGCCAATCTCGGGCGGGAAGCCTTGGAGCCACCCGTCGCGCTCGATCATGCGGTGGAGAGCTACGGAGCCGAGCGGTTGCTGTTCGTCCATGTGCCGGAGTCGGCGGTGAAGCCGGTGCATCTGCGCGGAAAGAGCCTCGAACACGCCTTCATCCGCTCCGGCGCCACCACCCGCGGGGCGTCGCGGCAGGAAATCGGGACCATGATGCTGCACAGCCGGACGCCTCGCTGGGAGGAGCTGCACGCCTCGGTGCTTTTGACCGATGCCGAAGTGGTGTCGAAGCTCGATGGGGAGCCGATTCTGACGATGCTGGAGCGTCCGATTCCCACGAGCGCCGAAGAGATGCTGACGTGGATGGAAGCGGAGAGGTTTGTGACACGGGAACCCGCTGGCGGCGGCTACGTGACCAATCTCGGGGCCATCGCGGCGGCTCGACAGATTGCGGATTTTCCCGATCTGAGCCGGAAGGCAGTGCGGATCGTGGTCTATGATGGGGTCAACAAAGCGAAAACGAAACTGGAGCGCGAAGGGAAGCGCGGCTACGCGCTCAGCTTCCAAGGCATTCTGCAAAATGTGACGGTGCTGCTGCCGCAGAGCGAGGTCATCGAGAAGGCATTGCGGGTAAAGCGGACGATGTATCCCGAGATCGCCCTACGCGAGCTGATCGCGAACGCCCTGATCCATCAGGATTTTTCCATCACTGGTGCCGGGCCGCTCATCGAGATTTACGACGACCGGATCGAAATCTCCAATCCCGGCGGTCTGCTGCCATCGAAGCGGCTCGACCGTTTGATTGGCACGCAGCCCGAGTCGCGCAATGAACTGCTGGCTCGCGCGTTCCGGCGCTACAAAATTTGCGAGGAACGTGGCTCGGGATTGCTCAAGGCCGGCCTGCAAATCGAGTTCTATGGGCTACCACCGATCAAGTTCGACGCCGGGCCGAATCATTTCAAAGTCACGCTCTTTGCGCCGAGGACATTCGCGCAGATGGCACCGCGCGAGCGGTTGGATGCGTGCTATCAGCACGCAGTGCTCAAGCATTTCTCGGACAGCGCGATGACCAACACGTCACTTCGCGAGCGGCTCAAGATGCCGGTGAAGCAGCGCTCGATGGTATCGTTGCTGATTCAGGAGGCGGTCGATCAGAAGTTAATCAAACCCGCCGACCCCGAGAACAAGTCGCGGAAGTATGCGGAGTATGTGCCAATCTGGGCGTGAGTCTTTGCTGAAATCCGGACTGTGAACTCCCCATCTATCGCAACCATAACAAAGCCAAGCGCTTGGGTATTTGATGGGTATTTGATGCGATGAGCGGCCACGCCTACACCGAGGACCAACTTGTCGAGCAACCGTCGATTCAGCTTTTCGCGGAGTTGGGCTGGGCAACGGTGTCGGCGAGCGAGGTGGTCTTCGGTGCGGGTGGAACGCTCGGGCGGGAAACGAAGGGCGAGACGGTGCTGGTGCCGCGGCTGAGGAAGGCGCTGGAGAAGCTCAATCCCACGCTGCCGCCGGAGGCGATCACGGTGGCCGTCGATGAGCTGGCGCGCGACCGCTCGGCGATGAGCCTGGTCGCGGCGAACCGCGAGGTTTATGCGCTGCTCAAGGACGGGGTGAAGGTGTCCGTGCCCGACCGCGAGCAAGGCGGGCAGAAGATCGCGCGGGTGCGGGTGGTGGATTGGGAGAATCCGGCGGCGAATGATTTCCTGCTCGTGAGCCAGATGAGTTTCACTGGCATCTACTACACGCGGCGACCCGATCTCGTCGGCTTCATCAACGGACTGCCGATGGTCGTCGTAGAGTTCAAGAAGCCTGGCGTCCCGGCGCGCGCGGCTTTCGACGACAACCTGACCTGCTACAAGGCGGACATCCCGCAGCTCTTTTGGTCGAACGCTCTGCTCATGGCGTCGAACGGCACCGAGAGCCGGGTAGGCTCGCTGACGGCAGATTGGGAGCGGTTCTTCGAGTGGAAACGGATTGAGCGCGAGGACGAACCGCGGCGCATCTCGCTGGAGGTCGTGATCCGCGGGACGTGCGAGCCCGGACGACTGCTCGACCTGATCGAAAATTTCACGCTCTTCTCCGAGCACAAGGCGGGGCTGGTGAAGGTGCTGGGGCAGAATCACCAGTTCCTCGGGGTGAACAACGCCATCGCGGCGATGCTGACGGCGCGGCAGCAAGGCCACGGGCGCGGCGGCGTCTTCTGGCAGACGCAGGGTTCGGGCAAGAGTTTCTCGATGGTCTTCTTCGCACAGAAAATCCTGCGACGAGTGGCGGGCAACTGGACGTTCGTGGTCGTGACCGACCGCGTCGAACTCGACGAGCAGATCGCGAAAACCTTCAAGGCCACGGGCGCGGTCAGCGAGGGCGAGGGGGACGCATGCCACGCGGCGAGCAGTGCGGACCTGCGGGAGCTGCTGCGGGGGAATCACCGCTACGTCTTCACGCTCATCCACAAATTCCAAACACCCGAGATGCTTTGCGACCGGCGCGACGTGATCGTGCTGAACGACGAGGCGCACCGCAGCCAATACGACACCCTGGCGGTGAACATGCGCAGCGCGCTGCCGAACGCGCTTTTCCTCGCCTTCACCGGCACGCCGCTGATCGCGGGCGAGGAGCGCACACGCGAAGTTTTCGGCGACTACGTTTCGATCTACGATTTTCAGCAATCGGTCGAAGACGGGGCGACCGTGCCGCTTTTCTACGAGAACCGCACACCCGAGCTGCGCCTCGAAAACCCGAACCTCAACGACGACATCTACGCGCTGATCGAGGAGGCGGAGCTGAGCGAGGAAGCCGAGCAGCGGCTGGAGCGAGAGCTGGGCAGGCAATACCATCTCATCACGCGCGACGACCGGCTGGAGACGGTGGCGAAGGACATCGTGCGGCATTTCCTGAGCCGCGGGTTTCAAGGCAAGGCGATGGTCGTCTGCATCGACAAGGCGACGGCCCTCCGCATGCACGACAAGGTGCGCGCCCATTGGGACGCTGAGCGTGCCGACGTGGAGCGGCAACTCGCGGCGGCCTACCAAGTGCAGGAGCGAACGCCGGAGTTGCTGGATCAGATTCAGGCACTCAACGTCAGGCTCGCGGCGATGCAGGCGACCGACATGGCGCTGATCGTTTCGCCCGGCCAGAACGAGATCGAGCAGATGAAAAAGCTGGGGCTCGACATCGCCCCGCACCGCAAGCGGATGAACGACGAGCCGCTCGACGAGAAGTTCAAGGACTCGAACGACCCGCTGCGATTGGTCTTCGTCTGCGCGATGTGGTTGACCGGCTTCGACGCGCCGAGCTGCTCAACGGTGTATCTCGACAAGCCGATGCGGAATCACACGCTGATGCAGACCATCGCGCGGGCCAACCGCGTGTTTCCCGGCAAGCACAACGGCTTGATCGTGGATTACGCGAACGTCTTCGCGTCGCTCGAAAAGGCGCTGGCGATCTACGGAGCAGGGAAAGGCGGCGCGATGCCCGTCCGCGACAAAGCGCAGCTCGTGGCCGATCTGCGCAAAGCGGTCGAGGATGCCGTGGCTTTCTGCATGGTCCACGGCGTTAGGATCGCGGACATCGAGAAGGCAGCATCGGGCAGCCTGGACCGGCTCAAGCTTCTCGCCGCCGCCGTGGAGGCGCTGATTTCGCCGGACCCGCTTCGGAAGGAACTGCTCGGACACGACCGGCTGGTCACGACACTTTACCACGCGGTGAAGCCTGACCCGGCAGTGGGGGAGTTTGCATCGCGCGTTACGTGCCTCGCGACCATTGCCGGCACGATTCGCGAACGGCTTGGCGAGGACGTGCCCGACATTTCGGCAGTCATGGCCGGCATCAACCGCCTGCTCGATGACTCCATCGCCGCCGACGGCTTTCACATCCGCCCGCTCGTCGCCGAGGGCGATGGGAGCGGCGTGATCGACATCTCGGCCATTGACTTCGAGGCGCTGGCCAATCGGTTCAAGAAATCGAAGTGCAAGAATCTCGAACTGGAGACGCTCAAAGCCGCCATCCGCGCCCAGCTTGAAAAGCTCATCAGGCTGAACAAAACGCGCGCGGACTACCTCACCAAATTCGAGGAACTGATCGAGTCCTACAACGCCGGGAGTCGCAACATCGACGACCTTTTCCAGCAGTTACTCGCCCTCACCCGCGCGCTGTCCGAGGAGCAGCAGCGCCACGTCCGCGAAAATCTCACCGAGCAGGAGTTGACCGTGTTCGATTTGCTCACTCGACCCGGCCCCGAACTCAGCCCGGAGGAACGCGACGAAGTGAAGAAGGTGGCAAAGCTGCTGCTCGAT
>JBGSYE010000585.1:0-15685 GCA_041751075.1 Chthoniobacteraceae bacterium | reverse complement strand
GCCGAGCGCGGTGAGGAAGGGCGCCGGGCCGAGCGCCTTTACCTTGCGCCGGTCATGCTGCGGCTCCGGCGCGACGGCAAAGGCCGGGCGGCTCGCTTTCAAAGTGCCGCGCGCGACATCGAGCCGCCAATCGCCGGTGGTGGTGAAAAGGTGGGCGCGCGCAAATTCACCGCCGAGCAAGCCGGCGATCGTCTGCGCCCCTTCGTCCGCAGACAGGTTCTTCGTCACATCCTGGGTGGCCGAACGCCGGACGATCGAGAGGCGCCGCCCTTCGCGAAGCGTCACCGGACGCGCATAGACATTGCGCACGTCGCCCCCCGAGGGCTCGCTCAGGGTGAGCTTCACAAAAGTCTCCGCCGCGAATGAGGCGCGGAGTTTTTCGAGGAAGCGATCGAGGACCATTTCCGCACACGATACCCTTGTTCCTTCCCCTCTTTCCATCTCTTGGAATTTATTTGGCTCTTGGAATTTCCATCCCGGAATTTAGCTTCCCCCCCCGGGTGGCTGATGATCGCTCGCGGCTTTAGACCGCGGGAGGAAAGTCCGGACACCTTCAGGCAACATGCCGCGTAGAACGCGCGGGCGCGCCGGGCTCAAGTCCGGCGTGACGGAAAGTGTCACAGAAAACAAACCGCCCCACGGCGAGTCGCGAGACTGGCCGCGGGGTAAGGGTGAAAAGGCGGGGTAAGAGCCCACCGCCCCGAGAGCAATCGAGGGGGCACGAAAAACCCCATGTGGTGCAAGACACAACAGGAAGTGCGGGCCGCCTGTCCCCGCCCGGCGCAAGCCGGGAGCTTCCGGGTACTAGTCGCATCCGCCTCAGGCGGACGTTCCGCTTCGGCGGGGCGAGAGAAATGATCATCCAACCGGCGGGCAACCGCCGGGGGACAGAATCCGGCTTACCGCCACCCGTCCAACGAAGGCGCCCTTTCGGAAGAGAGGGCGTCTTCGCCATTTGCGAGGATGTTGAGAGATGAGGGTTGAGTGTTGAGAGTCGGCCACTTTTCCGCTCTGCTGCGCGCTCCGCCCGGCTCTCAACTCCCAGCCCACAACTCTCGACTTCTGTGAATCACTGGATGGTCAAACAAGAACCCACCGCCTACTCGTGGGAGGACTTTGCGAAGGACGGGCGCGCGGCCTGGACGGGCGTCCGCAATTTCCAGGCTCGGAATAATCTCCGCGCGATGCGGGTCGGCGATCCGGTGCTGTACTATTATAGCGTGGTCGGCAAAGAGGTCGTCGGCGTCGCGAAAGTCGCGCGTGCCGCCTACCCGGATCCGACGGCGAAGGAGGGGGACTGGTCGTGCGTCGATCTCGTGCCGGTGAAACGCCTCAAGCGCCCGGTGCCGCTCGCGGAGATCAAAGCCAGTGCGAAGCTCCGCGAGATCGCGCTGCTCAAACAATCGCGCCTCTCCGTGATGCCGGTCACCAAGGCCGAGTTCGCGGAAATCGTGCGGCTGGGCGCGTAGAGCGAGTGTGGCTTTCAGCCCACTCGCTATCCTGGCGAGCGGCGCGCGAGATAGCGAGTGGGCTGGAAGCCACACTCGCTCTACGACGGCGCATTCCGGCTTTGCGCGCCTCTGTATCCCGGCGATAATCTGCGGCCATGAGCTTCGCAGAATTGAAAGAAGAAGTCCTGAAACTCACGGACGAGCAAAAGGCCGAACTCGCCGCGGTGCTGCACGGGTGGGAGGATGATGAGTGGGACAAGCAAATGAAGGCGGACGCGAAGGCGGGGCTTTTCGACGAGATGATCGCGCGGGCCGAAGAGGATGTGAAGGCGGGACGGGTCCGCGAGCTACCGTGAAGTCTTGCGCGCCGGTCGAGTTCTGGTCGCATTTCGATCAGCTCCCGGAATCCGCCCAGCGACTTGCGCGGAAGAACTTCAAACTCGTCGCCGAAACTTCCGCGCATCCGTCGCTGCACTTTAAGCGGCTGACCGGCGACCCGTGGTCGGCCCGGGTGGGCGATCACTACCGTGCAGTGGCGCGCAAGAAGCCGAACCATTGGATGTGGTTTTGGATCGGCTCTCACGAGGAATACAATCATCTCGCACGCCGACTCCGATGATCTCCCTCTCCGAAGGCTCGATCGCCTCTTTCCCCGATCGCATCCGCGAGATCTTCTCCGCGCACGGGCTGCTCGCGTCGGCGAAGAACTTTGAGTACCGAGCCGAGCAGCAGGAGATGGCCGTCGCGGTGGCCACGGCGCTCAGCGAGGGGCGGCACCTCGTCGTCGAGGCAGGCACGGGCGTCGGCAAGTCGCTCGCCTATTTAGTACCGGCGATCCTCTGGGCGCATGAGCGGAAGAAGAAGGCGGTCATTTCCACCTACACGATCAATCTCCAGGAGCAGCTCGTGTACAAGGACATCCCGATCCTGCAGAAGATCCTGCCGATCGAATTCGAGGCCATGCTCTGGAAAGGGCGGGGGAATTACCTCTGCCCGCACCGGCTCCAGCGCGCGATGGATCACTCCGGTGAGCTTTTTACCTCGCCGGAAGTCGCGGAGCTGCACCGCCTCTGGGAGTGGGCCCAGACGACGCAGGATGGGACGCTCTCGGATTTCGCGGTGGAGCCGGACTCGCATGTGTGGTCGCTGGTGTGCAGCGAGGCGCACATCTGCACGACGAAGACTTGCGGGGAAAATCCGCGCTGCCATTACCAGGCCGCGCGCAAGCGGCTGCTCCAGGCGGATGTCGTGGTGATGAATCACACGCTCTTTTTCCTGAACCTCGGCGGCATCGCGGAGGCGGAGGAAAACGAGAGCGGCTATCTCTTTGCCAATGACTTCGTGATCTTCGACGAGGCCCACACCGTCGAGAGCGTGGCGTCGCGAATGATCGGGCTCGGCATCTCGCAATACGGTCTGCGCTATGCGCTCCAGCGGCTCTACAATCCGAAGACGAAGAAGGGGCTCTTCCAGGTACATCGGCGGCCCGACGCGGTGCGCGGCACGGCGGAACTGCTGGAGGAGGTGGATACGTTCTTCGACCGCGTAGGGACGAGGGCGGACTTTAAGAAGGGGCGCGAGTATCGCGTGCGGCAGGCGGACTTCGTGGAAGATTCGCTCACCGGGCCGCTTGCGCAGCTCCAGGCGATGGTGGTCGAGACCCTTCGCGGGATCGAGGATCCGACGGCGAAGGCCGAGCTGCAGGATCTCGGGCGGAAGCTGCGCGACGCCCGTGCCGGGCTTGCCACCTTTCTCAAGCAGGATGCCCAGGACCATGTGTACTGGGTCGAGCGCACGGGCAAGACGCAGCAGCACTACGCGTTGCACGCCGCGCCGATCGACATCGCCGCGCACCTGCGCGCGCTCCTTTTCCGAGAAAACCACTGCTGCGTGATGACGAGCGCCACGCTCGGCGTCGGCGGTGCGCAACTCGACTACTTCCGCCGGCGCGTCGGGGCGGATGAAGTGGAAGCGCGCCAGATCGGCAGCCCCTTCGACTACCAGCGGCAGATGCGGCTCTTCATCACCCGAAAGATGCCCGACCCGCGCGACGCTGGCTACGAAGGGGCGCTGGCGGAGCGGATCGAGCATTTCGTCCAGAAGACCAGCGGGCGCGCCTTCGTGCTCTTCACCTCGTATAAGATGATGAGCGCGCTGGCGGCGGCGATGAGGGAGCGGCTGGACGACCTCGACTACAAGCTGCTCGTTCAGGGCGAGGGCCTGCCGAGACATCGCTTGCTCTCCGAATTCAAAAAGAACGAGCGCCATGTGCTCTTCGGCACCGAGAGCTTCTGGAGCGGCGTGGATGTCCCCGGCGAGGCGCTCTCGAATGTGATCATCACTCGGCTGCCCTTTGCCGTGCCGGATCATCCGCTCATCGAAGCTCGCCTCGAACTCATCGAGGCCGAAGGAGGCGACCCCTTCTCCGAATACTCACTCCCCGAGGCCATTCTGAAATTGCGCCAGGGCGTGGGCCGGCTCATCCGCACGCAACAGGACAGCGGCATCGTCGTGATCCTCGACCCGCGAGTGCTCACGAAGAGCTACGGGCAGGCCTTCCTGCGGGCGCTGCCGGAGTGTCCGGTCGAGATCGCCTGACCCAGGATTCCCTGCCGCTCCATCGCCCCGTTCGCGCCGGAGGCGGTGGCGGTTTTCGATCGAGGCGCTGAAGCTTTTTTTCCGCCAAGCGCGGAGATCGCCAAATTGCAGGACAAACACTGTTGCCCCCCTTTCGCTGGGCTGCTAACCGCCGACGTGTTTTTTCTTTGTAGAAAGATCGCCATCGGTGTGTCGCGTGTCGCGCGGCCTGTGCAAAAAAACCTTTGCACCCGGTGTCACGGTTGTTAAACGCGCCGTTGCCAGCAATGGCAACCAACCAAACCAATAAAAAGAAATCCCATGTTTAGAACCACTACTGCTCAACGCTCCGCGCTGGTCGCCGCGATGCTCGCCATCCCAGCCGTCAGTTTCGCCGGCATCGGCGCCCCTGCCAAAGAGGCGGTTACCGTCATCGAAAAGGTGAAGGAATCCTGCATCTCCGGCGATCTCGGGATCGACGTCTATTCCCAGTACGTCTTCCACGGACTCGTCCTCGAAAATCAGGGCGCAATCCTCCAGCCCTACGCGAACTTCTACTTCAAAGTGTATGAAGGCGACGGCTTCCTCAATCAGATCGATGTCGTCCTCGGCGTCTGGAATTCGTTTCACTCGAACCATCCGTCGCTCTCCACCACCCGTTCGTGGTACGAGTTCGATTTCCTCGCGGGGTTCAACTTCAACTTCGCGAAGAACTTCACGATCTCGCCGATCTACGTCGCCTACACCAGCCCCGGCGACTACTTCAATACGGCCCACGTCCTCCAGGTCCGCTTCGCCTACAACGATGGCGATCTGCTGGGTGCCTTCGCGCTGAATCCCTACGTGATGGCCGAGTTTGAACTCGACGGCAAAGCTGGCAACGGCACCGACGAGGGCATCTACTACGAAGTCGGCATCGCGCCGGGCACGACCCTCGGCCCCATCGCGGTGTCTTTCCCGATCAAGGCCGGCTTTGGCTCAAATGACTACTTCGCGAACGACGAAAACTATGGCTTCTTCGCCGCCGGCGTGGCGCTCGGCTATCAGCTCCCGATGCCGGAGTGCCTCGGCACCTGGACGGCGAGTGCGAATGCCACCTACTATCACTTCGGTGACGCTGGCGACGACGCCACCATCATCAAAAACAGCGACGACCACGCCTTCGTCTTCGGCGGCGGCGTGAGGGTCGAATTCTAAGCTCCCACACGAGCGTTTTCCGACTGCCCCGGACCTCAGCAATGAGGCCCGGGGCAGTTTCTTTTTGTGCAGGGCGCCCCTGCGCAGAACGCGCCAGCATGTGCTTTTCCGAGCAGCATGAGGCTGATTCGAGACCGATTCTAGAGCGGGATTCAGGCTATTTCCGGAAATATTCACGGTGCAAGTGTCTCTATCGCGGAGCAGGTTACGACTGGATTCGGGTGCTTTGCCGGATGCGCTGTCGGCATGTGGCACTGGCATTGCTAGGGGTGCGCCGCGAGCGAAAGTCATCGCTCGTCAAAAACCAACCACCACAACCAAGACCTGATGATCAATAAAACACCCACCCATGTCCTGATTCGATCCGCTGCCGCCCTCTGCCTCACCGCCTCCGCCTTCGCGGGGACGGAAGCCAATGAGATGAAGACCGTCGTCGAGAAAGTGAAGGAATCGTGCATCACCGGCGACATTGGAATCAATGTCGTCTCTCAATATGTGTCTCGCGGAGTCATCTTCGAGAACCAAGCAGGCATCATTCAGCCCTTCGCCGATCTGTACTTTAAGTTGTACTCGGGCGACGGGTTCCTGAACGCCATCAGCCTCAACTTGGGCATCTGGAATTCCTTCCACTCCCGCAAGACCGACGCTGGCGCCGTCTTTGGCGGCGGTGGGGCCTCCACTCGTTCCTGGTACGAGTTCGACTTCACCGCGGGACTCGCCTTTACCTTCGCGAAGTCCGTCACCTTCACCCCGAGCTACTACACGTTCCTGAGCCCGAATGACGGTTTCTCGACCTTCCAAGGTCTGAACTTGAAACTCGCGGCGGACACGACCGAGTGGTTCGGCTTCAACCTCGCCCCCGCCGTGCAAGTGCTGTTCGAGCTGGAGAACAAGGCCGGTACAGGGTCCGACGAGGGCGTGTACTATGAAGTGAGCATCGCTCCGAGCTTCCCGGTCGGCCCGCTGACCGTGACGATTCCGGTCGTTGCGGGCTTTGGCTCGAATGACTTCTACGGCTCGCTCAATACCACCACCGGCCTGATCGAAGACGAATCCTTCGGCTTCGTCTCCGGCGGCGTCACCCTGTCCTACGGGCTCGAATTCATTCCTGAATGCTACGGTGCGTGGACCGTGTCCGCAGGTTACACCTACTACTACCTCGGTGACGGCACGAGCGACTTCAACACCGCTGCCCGCGGCGGCCTCGTTCGCGACGACAAGGAGAGCGAGCATGTGTTTTCGGGCGGCCTCTCGGTCGCTTTCTAAGCACTGCGCAGTTTCAGCGGCTCCCCCGGGCGTTGGGCCCGGGGGAGTCCGCGGAACCTCCGATCGAGGTTCCGAAACGGACGGTCTCCTCCCACTTCGATAGTTCTTTCAGGTCTTTTGCAGGCGCATCCCAGTGCTCTCGCGGAAGGCTGGCCCTTCTTCCCCCCGGCCACACATGGCGCTTCCGGGCGGCCTCGATTCTTCGGATTTCACCTCAGACACCACACCACCACCAACCACACCACACCCATGAAAATGCTCCACTCAGCAGCGCTCGCCTTTACGGCCGCTGCTTCCTTTGCGGTATCAGTCCTCCCGGCACGGGCGGAAGAAACCATCAAAGTCGGCGTCCTCCACTCGCTGACGGGCACCCTGGCCATCTCGGAGACCTCGCTTCGGGACATCCTTCTTTTTACCTTCGACGAGATAAACGGGAAGGGTGGCGTCATGGGCAAAAAGATCGAGCCTGTGATCGTGGACGGCACCGATGTCTGGTCGGATTGGGCCGGCAAAGCCAAGACCCTCATCGAGCAGGATAAGGTCGCGGTGATCTTTGGTTGCTGGACTTCAGTCAGCCGCAAATTCGTCAAGCCCGTCGTCGAATCCGGCAACAGCCTGCTCTTCTATCCCGTGCAGTATGAGGGGGAGGAAGAGTCGCCCAACATTTTCTACACCGCCGAAGCAGTCAACCAGCAGGCCACGCCCGCAGTGGATTACCTGCTCGCAGAGGGGAAAAAGAAATTCTACCTCCTCGGCAGCGACTACGTGTATCCGCAGACGACCAATCTGGTGCTGCTCGAGTATCTGCTGAGCAAAGGAGTGCCGCTCGAAAATATCGGCGGCGGCTTCAAGAAGGACGAGTCTGGCAAGATCACCAACGCCGGAATGTACACGCCTTTCGGCCACAAGGACTACCAGCAGATCGTCTCCGAGATCAAACAGTTCGCCGCCGGTGGCAATGCCTGCGTCATCAATACCCTCAACGGGGATACCAACGTGCCTTTCTTCAAGGAATACGCCGCCGCCGGTCTGACCGCGAAGACCTGTCCGGTGGTCAGCTTCTCCATCTCGGAAGATGAATTCCGCGGCCTTCCCGCGGATCAACTCGTCGGGCAACTCGGTTGCTGGACTTACTTCCAGTCGATCAAGTCCCCGGCGAACGCCAAGTTTGTCAAAGACTTCCAAAACTGGCTGCAGACCAAGGCGCCCGATAGCGTCAAGAAGGAAGGCCGCGTCACCTGCTCACCCATGGTGTTGAGCTACAATGGCGTCTATCTCTGGAAAGCGGCGGTCGAGAAGTCGAAAAGCTTTGCGGTCAACGACGTGCGCAAAGCGCTCCAAGCCGGTCTCTCCTTCGACGGTCCCGGTGGCACGGTGACCAGCCAGAAAAACATGCACTTGAAAAAGAATGTCTATATCGGTCGCACCACCGCCGAGGGACAGTTTCAAATCCTTGAGACCTTCAAGAACGTCGCCGGGGAACCGTGGTTGAAGGGCACCTTCAAGCCCAGGACGGCGACGAAGTAATCCACAGCCATCCGCTCCGTGCCTTCGTGGCACAGCGTCCAACGCTGCTCTGAAGTTTGGGGGCGGGTCTCGACATACTCAGACCCGCCCCCGCTCTTTAGTTCAGGCCCGCCGTCTTTTATCTGTCCCATGCGCGTTCACCTCTTCGCTCTCCTCGTCCTTGTCGCAACCGCGATCGGGCAGCCTGCGGCCGAGACCGCACGCCAGATCGTCACGCGCGCCATCGCCGAGGAGGAAACCGACCGGAAGCTGGCACTCATTGCCTCTTTGGCAGGATCGAAAGACGCGGACCTCCCGATGCTGCTGGCCGCGTGGGAAGCCGACCAGATTTTCATCTATCAAGCGGCGGGCGATGTTCCGAACATTCCTGTCCTGCTCACCGGCGCGAAGGACGCCGCTGGCGCTCAAGCCGCGGTCCGGTTGGAGGACGGTCAGCCGCTGCTCAACGCCGCGGGCCAGCCCGCGCTCATCACTGCGAGCGAGACTGAAACTGCACCGCACAACTCCGCCATCCGCCGTGCGATGAAAGGCGTCACCGATCTCCTCGCGCTGGCCTCGCCCGATCGCGACGAGCGCATCGCCGCGATCAACACCTTCGCCTTCGCTCAGGATCCCGAAAAATTGCCGCTCCTGCTGGAGGCGCAACGCGTCGAACGCGACAGCAAGGTGAAGCGTGCGCTCACCGAAGCCGTCGCCTTGATCCAGCTCAAAGATTCCGATCCGAAGATGCAGATCGCCGCCTCCGAAACCCTCGGGCGCCTCGGCTCCATCCCCAGTCGCGACTTTCTCACTGCGCTGGAAAGAGAAAACGCAGTGCTGGAAAATGCCCCGGTCGCCCAAGCCGCGCGCGAAGCGCAGGCGCGTATCGCCTCCCACATCCAGATCGTGAACGTCTGGGGCACCGCCTTCCGCGGTATCTCACTCGGCAGCGTCCTCCTCGTCGCCGCACTTGGCCTGGCCATTACTTTCGGACTTATGGGCGTGATCAATATGGCGCACGGCGAGATCATGGTCGTCGGTGCTTATGCCACCTATGTCATGCAATGCCTCTTTGGCACCGGCCTGCATGTCGCGCCCTTCGGCATCGCCATCGACCTGCCCGGGCTGCAGCTCAGCGGCCCTGCCTTTGGCGCGTATTTCCTCGTCGCACTGCCGGTCGCCTTCCTGAGCGCCGCCGCCGTCGGGCTCGTGCTCGAGCGTGGCATCATACGCTTCCTCTACCGCCGCCCGCTCGAAAGCCTGCTCGCCACCTGGGGCGTCTCCCTCGTCCTGCAGCAACTCTTCCGCATGATCTTCGGCGCCAATAACGTCCAGGTCAGCAGCCCCGCCTACCTCAGTGGCAACTGGACCGTGGACGACGTCATCCTCGGCTGGAATCGCGTCTTCGTCATCGGCTTCGCCGCGGTCATCGTCCTCGGCACGCACTTCGCGCTCACGAAAACTTCGCTCGGGCTGCTCATCCGCGCCGTCATGCAGAACCGCCAGATGGCCGCCTGCATGGGTGTGAAGACCGAGCGCGTGAATATGCTCACCTTCTGCCTCGGCAGCGGCCTGGCCGGCTTGGCCGGCGCCTTTCTCAGCCAGATCGGCAATGTCGGTCCGAGCCTCGGGCAGGGTTACATCGTCGATTGCTTTATGACCGTCGTCGTCGGTGGCGTCGGTAATATCGCCGGCACGGTCATCAGCGCGCTGGCCATCGGCGTCACGGATCAATCCCTCCAGCAGGCCCTCGGCAACCCGGTGCTGGGCAAGATCCTCGTGCTCCTCGCCATCATCCTCTTTCTCCAATGGCGCCCGGCGGGCCTCTTTGTCACCAAAAGCCGCAGCCTCGAGAGCTGACCCAACCCATGCCGCGCACCTTTTCCAAAATCGAACTCCTGCTTATCAGCTGCTTAGGCTCATTTTTCGTCGTCGTCTTTCCCTTTCTGCATGCTTCCGGCGCGATCAGCGACGTCAGTCTTTACCAGTGGGCCAAGTATCTCTGCTACGCGCTCCTCGCCATTTCCGTGGACATTCTCTGGGGTTACACCGGCCTGCTCAGCCTCGGGCAGGCGCTCTTCTTCAGCCTCGGCGGGTATATGCTCGGCATGCATCTCATGCTGAAAATCGGCAAGCTCGGCTCCTACGCGCAGTCCGGGCAAAATCCGAATCTCATTCCCGATTTCCTCTTCTTCCTCGGCCACACCGAACTGCCGAGTTTTTGGAAACCTTTCGCCAGCCTGTCCTTCGCCGCCGGCATGGTGCTGCTCGTGCCGGGGCTGCTGGCCTTGATCTTCGGCTTCCTCGCCTTTCGCAGCCGCATCAAAGGCGTCTATTTTTCCATCCTCACCCAGGCCCTGACTTACGGCGCGGCGCTGATGTTTTTCCGCAACGACATGCTCATGGGTGGCAACAACGGCTTCACCGATTTCAAATTCATCCTCGGCGCCAATCTGCGCGAGGCGGCAACCCAGCGGACGCTCTACATCTGCACTGCCGTCACGCTGCTTGCCGTCTATCTCGGCCTGCGCTGGCTCACCACGACGAAGTTTGGCCTGATCCAACGCGCCATCCGCGATTCGGAAAACCGCGTGCTTTTCTCCGGTTACGCCGCGGCCAACTACAAACTCTTCATCTTCGTCTTGTCTGCCGCGATCAGCGCGGTGGCCGGCGCGCTTTTCATCCCGCAAGTCGGCGCGATCAACCCCAGCGAAATGTCGCCCGCGAAATCGCTCGAAGCCGTCGTCTGGTGCGCCGTCGGCGGACGCGGCACGCTCATCGGCCCGATCATCGGAGCCATCGGCGTGAATGCGCTCAAGAGCTGGGCGACCCGCGCCTTCCCCGATCTCTGGCTGATCATCCTGGGCGGGATGTTCATTCTCATCGTGCTCTTCCTGCCCAAAGGCATCGTCGGCATCCCCGCGCAACTGCGCGAGATGTTCGGCAAGCGCAGGTCCGCGACGCCCGAGCCCGGTACGCCTGCGCTCGTCAAGCCATGAAGATCGAGTCCACGCAAAAACCGTTTCTCCTCGCCGCTGAAGGCGTGAACAAGGAGTTCTCCGGCTTCAAGGCGATCACCAATCTCAACTTCTACCTCGACCAGGGCGAACTGCGCACCGTCATCGGCCCGAATGGCGCGGGGAAGACGACCTTCCTCGACCTGATCACCGGCCGCACCAAGCCCGACACCGGCACCATCGAATTCGAGGGCGCGCACGATGTGACGCGGATGAATGAGTACCAAATCTACCGCCTCGGCATCGGGCGGAAGTTCCAGACCCCGACCGTCTATGCAGACCACACGGTCTGGGAGAATCTGCTGCTTTCGCTGGAGGGGAGCCGCGGCGTGTGGTCGAGCCTCTTCCACAAGCCGGGCAGTGCCGAGCGCGATCGGATGAGCGAAATCCTCCAGACGATCAAACTCGTCGGCCAGCGTGATTGGAAAGCCGGCGCCCTCGCGCACGGGCAGAAGCAGTGGCTCGAGATCGGAATGCTCCTTTCGCAAAACGCCAAGCTCCTGCTCGTCGATGAACCCGCCGCCGGCATGACCGATGAAGAGACGCACCGAACCGGCGAGCTGCTGCTGAGCCTGGTCGGCAAACACACCATCGTCGTCATCGAACACGACATGGTCTTCGTGCGGCAAATCTCCGCCGGGAGGAAAGTCACCGTGCTGCACCAGGGCACCGTCCTTTGCGAGGGGCCGGTCGATGAAGTGCAAAGCAACGAGCGCGTGATCGAGGTCTATCTCGGCCGCAAGAAAGCCCGCGACTGAACAGAGCGAATGAACATCCAACATTCAATGTCGGAAGCCACGATCGAACGTCTCTCTTCATTGGATGTTGGATGTTGGATGTTGGATGTTGGATATTAGTCACTGTGCCACCATGCTCACCGTCTCCAATCTCGAACTCTCCATCGGCGGCAGCCGCATCCTGCGCGGTGTCGAGTTCGAGGTGCCGGATCATCAGGTCTTTTGCCTCATGGGTCGCAACGGCGTGGGGAAGACCTCCACCCTGCGCAGCATCGTCGGCGTGATGAAGCCGAGCCATGGCCGCATCACTCTCGCCGGACAGGACATCACGAAGCTTTCCTCGGAGGCCCGCGCCGCCGCCGGCATCGGCTACGTCCCGCAGGGCCGCGACATCTTCCCGCAACTCACCGTCGAGGAAAACCTGCACATCGGCGCCATCGCCCTCGGGCGGAAACTCAACGGCAATCTCGATCGCGTCTTCAGCCTCTTCCCGATCTTGAAAGAGTTCCTCCCGCGCAAAGGCGGCATGCTCTCGGGCGGGCAGCAGCAACAGCTCGCCATCGGCCGCGCCCTGCTCACCGAGCCAAAGATCCTCATCCTCGACGAACCGACCGAAGGCATTCAGCCCAACATCATCGACCAGATCGGCGACGCCATAAAGCTCCTGCGCCGCGGCGGACATCACAATGAAGCAGGCATCCTCGCGAACATCGGCCAGTCGCTGAAGAAAGTGCGCGAGGCGCCGGAGGCCCCCAAGAGCCCGTTGCTCGACGAAGTCAGCGAAGCCGTGAAGATCCTCCTGCGTGAAGGGGTCGAGAAACATCCCGCACTGGTCGAGACCGTCGCCAGTGGGATCGAGAAAATCCGCCACACCGACGCGAAGACCGGCACCGTGCTCCAGGAGGAAATCGGCAGCGCGATCAGGCAGATCGCCGGCGAAGGCCGGATGAGCATCCTGCTCGTCGAGCAGTATCTGGATTTCTGCAAAGAACTCGCCGACACCTTCGCCATCATGGACCGCGGCGCCGTCGTCGCCGCCGGCCCGGTGGCCGGACTCACGGACGAAGTGGTGAAAAGACATCTCACCGTCTAGCCTGACGGTCGCCGCGGCAGGCTCGGCGAAACTGCCCCGCCACCTCGGCGTGCGGAGGCTTGCATTTCCTCCGCTCCCGCGATGGCATCCCGCGCTAATGAAATACCGAGGACTCCTCGCCGCGTTGACCGTCACCCTCGGCGCCATCGCCTGCGCGCAATCGCCGAACGAGCAGGCCCGCTTCCTCGCCGGCCTGCCGGTGAGCGACGACAAGCTCGCGCCGCTGGCCGCGACGAAATGGGGGCAGTCTCACGCGGCGTGGCTCGACGCCGCGTGGGAGCGCATGAATCGCCGCCAGCTCCTCGGTCTCCGGGGTTGGGCGGAGGCCAGGATTCCGGATCTCCACAATAGCAAAGCGCCCGTTTTCTATTTCTTCAGCGGCCCGGACTTTCTCTACGCGCATTCCTTTTTCCCGAATGCCTCGACCTACATCCTCTGCGGCATCGAGCCGGTGGGTGCATTGCCGGACGTCGCCGCGCTGCCGCCCGAGAGCGTGTCCGGCGAGGTGGCCAGCCTGCGGGCGTCGCTCAATACCATCCTCAAGACGCACTACTTCATCACCAAGGATATGCGCGTCGATCTTGGGCGTGCGCGGCTCGGCGGCACGCTGCCGGTGCTCTACACCTTCCTCGCGCGCACCGGATGCACCATCCGCTCCGTGGAGCTGCTCGCCGATGGCGTGCGCATCGACTTCCGCGGCGGCCTCGGGCGCAAGCAGACGCTCTATTACTACAAGACGGATCTCTCCAATGGCGCGAAGAACGAGGCGTTCCTGAAATTTTGCCGCAGCCACGCCCCGGCGAATAGTCTCGTGAAATCGGCATCGTATCTCATGCACTCGGACCGCTTCTCCGGCGCCCGAGATTTCCTTTTGGAAAACAGCCGCGCGATCCTGCAGGACGACACCGGGCTGCCGTTCCGCTTCTTCGATCCCAAACGGTGGCAGGTGCGGCTGCACGGCACGTATTTCCGGCACGGCGATACCTTTGGGAAATACGATCAGCCCGATCTCGAGGCGGCGTTCAAAAGCTCCGGCGCGACACCGCTTGGGTTTTCCTTTGGCTACCATTGGCAGAGGGAGCGCGGGCTGATCATCGTCGCGCGGCGGAAGTGAACGAACGGGTGGCGCTCCCACCGCATCAAAGCTCGGCGGCGCTCCCGAGTTGTCTGGCCGACGTCATGTTCTCCCCGCGCCTCTTTCTGTCGTTACCCGTGCTGCTCCTGTCGCTGGCCGTCGCCACGGCCGCGCCGCCGCGGACGACGATGCCGACTCCGCCCGCGGATTGTCCGCCAGCACTTCAGTCTCCGAAGCCAGGAGTGAAACTGACGCTGCTCGCGGAGCATCCGCAAGTGATGACGCCAACGGGTATCGACTCGGATCGAGAAGGCCGCGTCTGGGTGGTCGTCTCGCACACGCACTTCCGGACCGCGGGCTATCCGGGACCGCCGCACGATGAGATCGTGGTGCTGTCGGATCCCGACGAGCGCGGGCGCGCGCAGACGCGGTCCGTTTTCTACGACAAGACTACGGCCACGATGGGCCTCGCGCTCGGGCCGGATGGCTGGGTCTATCTCGCCGAACGCAGCCGCATCCTGCGGGTGAAGGACACCGACGGCGACGGCCGCGGCGACCGCGAGGAGACGCTCGCTCGGCTGGAGACGGAGGAGACTTATCCGCACAACGGGCTCTCCGGCCTCGCGTGGCATCCCTCGGGCGATCTCATCGTCTCGCTCGGCGAGAATATGTGGAAGACGTGGACGATGACCGCGGCGGATGGGACGAAGATTCACGGCTCGGGGGAAGGCGGCATCTTTCGGTGCAGGGCGGATGGCACGCGGATGCGGCGCATCGCCGTGGGGTTCTGGAATCCGTTCGGGCTTTGCGTGCGCTCGGATGGAGAGATCTTCGTCGGCGAAAACGATCCCGGCAGCCGTCCGCCGTGCCGGCTGCTGCACGTCGTGGATGGCGGCGATTACGGCTATCAGCGCGCGTATGGCGAGGCGCCGTTTCATCCTTTCGTCTGCTGGAATGGCGAACTGCGCGGCACGCTGCCGATGATCTGCTCGACCGGCGAAGCGCCGTGTGGCGTGCAACCACTCGGCGGTGGATTGGTTGCGTCATCGTGGACCGATCACCGCATCGACTACTTCGCGTTGCAGCGCCGCGGCGCGAGCTACGCGGCGGAGCGCGTGCCGATCGTCACGGGCGGCGAGATGTTTCGCCCCACCTGCATCACCCGCGCGTCGGACGGCGTGTACTATTTTGCGGACTGGGTCTTCGGATCTTATCCCGTCCATCGGCGCGGGCGGGTGTGGAAGCTGGAGATCGACGCTGCTGCGGCGAGCACCTGGCTGCAGCCCGCCGAGCCCGAGGCGAATGATGCGGCGAAGGAATTCGCGGCATTGCGCGCCGGGACGAAGACGCCCGATGTGGCGGCGAACTTCGCGACTGCGAGGGGCAGCGATCCCTTTCTTGTCCGTGCCGCCTTGCTCGCGCTGGCGAAGCAGGCCGACTCATGGAGCGACGGCGTCGGGAAACTTTCGGAGCGCGACCGCATCTCCGCCTGCCTCGCGCTGAAGCTCGCGCACCCGAAGGATGAAACGTGGCCGCGCACTTTCCTCGCCGATGCGAGCGCCGAGGTGCAGTTCGAGGCCCTGCGCTGGATCGCGGACGAGCGGCTCAGCGCGCTCCTGCCGAACGTGGAGGCGAAACTGCGCCAGTCCGATCTCGACTACCGCCGCTTCGAGGCGTCGCTCGCCGCGCTCAATACGCTGCACGACAATCCGCGCGCCGGAGTCAACGATCCCGCGATGCTGCTCGAACGCGTGCGCGATGCCGCC
>JBGSYE010000584.1:0-5565 GCA_041751075.1 Chthoniobacteraceae bacterium | reverse complement strand
CGCGCTCGCGCCAGGCGACACGGCGATCGAGATCCGCGGCTCCGTCCGCTCCATCCTCACTGCCGAACGCGTCGCGCTCAATTTCCTGCAGCGCCTGTCCGGCATCGCCACGCTCACGCGCCGCTACGTCGATGCCATCGCCCCGCATCGCACGCGCATCCTCGACACACGCAAGACCACCCCGGGACTGCGCGCGCTGGAAAAGGCTGCGGTCGTCGCGGGCGGCGGAGCGAGTCACCGGATGGGCCTCTACGACATGGCCCTGGTGAAGGACAATCATCTCGCAGCGCAGGCCACGCTCGCGGACTTGCAGGCGGCGATCGCGCGATTCCGGTCCGAGCATTCCGGCATCCGCGTCGAGATCGAAGCCGACCGCATCGCGCAAGTGCGCGATTTCCTCACGCTCTCCGGCATCGACGTGATCCTGCTCGACAACATGCCGTGCGCGGAGCTCCGCGAAGCCGTGCAACTCGTCGCCGGGCGCATCCCGCTCGAAGCGAGCGGCGGCGTCTCGCTCGAGACCGTCAATGCGATCGCCGCCACCGGCGTTGATTTCATCTCCGTCGGCGCGCTCACGCATTCCGCGCGGGCGATCGACTTCTCCCTCGAGCTCCTCGGATGAGCGCGCTCGATGTGGAACTGCTCCGCCTCCTCCGGGGCGCTCCGCTGCACCTCCCCGGAGCCGATCTCGCGACGCGCCTGCGCGTACCACTCAGCACGGTTGAGACCCGGCTCGCCGGATTGCGCGCCGCCGGATTCGAGATCGAGCAACACCCCGGTCTCGGCTACCGGCTGCTCACCGCGTCCGACCGGCTCGTCGCCGACGATCTCCTGGCACGGCTCGGCCCGTGCCCGCTGATCCGCGAGATCCTCGTCTTCGAGGAGACCGACTCGACCAACGAACGAGCCGCGCAACTCGGCTGCGCGGGCGTCGCTCCGGGTGTCGCGGTTTTTGCCGAACGCCAGACCGCGGGTCGCGGACGCTTCGGTCGCAGGTGGGAATCCGCCGGCCATCGCGGCTTGTGGTTTTCGCTCCTCCTGCGTCCCGAGCTGCCCGTCGAATACTGGCCGCGACTCACGACCTGGGCGGCGGTCGGCGTGGCGGCGGCCATCGAAAATGCGCTCCGCCTCGCGGTCGGGATCAAGTGGCCGAACGATCTGCAAATTCGCGGGAGCAAGATCGCGGGCATCCTTACCGAAACGGTGTTCGAGGCGGGCGCCGCGCCATTCGCGGTCCTCGGCATCGGCGTGAACGTCAACCACGAGCCGGTGGACTTCCCCGCCGAACTCGCCGCCAGGGCCAGTTCGCTGCGGATCTCCGCCGGCCGCGTGCTCGATCGCTCCGCCCTCGCCGTGGAAATCCTGCGCGCCCTCGACGCCCGCCATGCACTCCTGCGCTCCGATTTTCCGAAGCTCGTCGAGGAGTCTTCGCGCCGGAGCGTCCTCCTCGGAAAATGGATCGCGGTGCGCGCCGGAACATCGCTCGTGGAAGGTGTCGCAACCGGCCTCAATCCGGAAGGGCAGCTCCTCCTGCGCGATTCCAGCGGCGAAATCCGAGCGCTCACTGCCGGCGAAGTCTCCGTAGAGCGAGCAAGTCTTTGAGGCTGCTCGCGATCCGCGCGTCCAGGTAGCGAGTGGCCTGGGAGGCACACTCGCTCTACTTCACCGCAGCGACTCGAGATACTTCAGGCTCGCCGGGATCTGCTCCAGCACCGTCGGCGACTCATCCTCGATGAAGTAGTGCCTCACCCCCGTCCTGGCCGCGGTGCGCAGCAGCGTCGGCCAATCGACCATGCCCGTGCCGAGCGCCACGTCATCGGTCAGTGGCGCCTTACCCGTGAAGACCCCGGTACGGGCGCCTTTGCGGATGTCCTTCAAATGCATGAGCTGCCAGCGATCGGGATATTTCTCCAGCAGCTTCACGGGATCGGCGCCGGGCTGCACGACCCAGAAGACATCCATCTCGAACGCCACGAGGTCCGGCTTCGTCGCCGCCGCGAGCTGATCGAAGAAGGTCTCCGTCGCACCCTCGGCAATCGGGCGGAATTCGTAGCCATGCACGTGGTAGAAGAACTGAATGCCTGCGGCTTTGAACGCCTCGCCAAAGGTCTGAAAATCCGCCGCCGCGCGCTGCACGTCCGCCGCCCCGAAATTCCCAACCTCATGCGGAATCCACGCGACTCCCGCGTATTTCACTCCGAGCGTCTGCGCCGCCTTCACCACCGCGTTCACGTCCTTCTTCATGTCGTCGTAGCTGAAGTGTCCACTGACGGCCGTGATCCCGCGCTCCGCGAGCATCGGCTTCAATTTCTCCGGCGCCACCGGCAGGCCGCTGTAGAGCTCCGCGGAGGTGAAGCCAAACGTCCGGGCCCGGTCGAGCGCCGCGACGGGATCGGTCTTGAAGGTCTCGCGCAGGCTGTAGAGTTGCAGCCCCAGGGGGCCGGAGAAGTCGCCGGCGAGCGCGCAGGTGGCGGTGAAGAGGAGGAAAGGGAGGAGGCGTTTCATGAGCACGCACCATCCATCGTTCGGCGGTCCCGCAGCAATCACGAAACGACCGCCGGGAAACCGCACCGCAGAGAAGCATGGTCAACCATCCCCGACTCTGAATTCAATCCAGCACCTCGCCGGGAAACGAACCCGCTGCGCCGGAACCCCAATGCCTGACCTGCACTCATCCTCTCAACTCATCTGGAAAGGACTCCAGCGTTGCCGCCGGCTCCTCCCACCGAATCTGCGCGGCGTAGTCGCGTACCCTCCAGGGCATTTCTATTCTCCGCTCCTGGACCTCCGCGACTTTGGACCCGGCGAGTCGATGCTTCCGTTCGACGGTGCGGAGTGCTGGGAACATGTCGATCTCCGGCCGGACGAGCAGCGGCGCTACTTCGAGGGCCTCGTGCGCGATTTTTCGCTCCTGCCATTTCCGGAGAGGAAGTCGGACGGGTTCCGTTACTTCACCGAGCAGACCTGGTTCGTTCCGTCCGACGCGTTCACGCTCTCGGGCATCATCCGGAAAGAAAAGCCTCGGCGCATCGTCGAGGTGGGCTCCGGCTTCTCCTCCGCGGTGATGCTCGACACACTCGCGCAGACGCACGCGTCCGCGGCGCTCACCTTCATCGAGCCGTATCCGGATCGCCTCGACGCGCTCCTCTCCTCCGCGGATCGAGTCGCGGCGCAGATCCTCGTGCAGCGCGTGCAGGAGGTTGCGCTGTCGGTCTTCGATCAACTCGAAGCGCAGGACGTGCTATTCATCGACTCCTCGCACGTCGCCAAGATCGGGAGCGACGTGACGTTCCTCCTGCTGCGGATTCTCCCGCGACTAAGACCGGGCGTCCTGGTGCATTTCCACGACGTGTTCTATCCCTACTCCTATCCGGCCGGCTGGATTCGCGAGGGCCGGGCCTGGAATGAATCGCTCTTCCTGAGAGCCTTCCTCGTGGGCAACCCGCAGTTCCAGATGCTGGCGTTCAATGCCTTCGCGGGTTGTTCGTTCCCCGAGGTATTTCGGGAAAAGCTGCCCGTCTTCCTGAAGAACACGGGCGGAAGTGTGTGGCTCAGAAAAGTTGCGTGAGATGAACCGCATCCCCACACACATGGTTCGTTGCGCCGCAGCCTTGTGAAAATCAAGACCCGGCGCGCTACTTCTCCGCCGGCGTGGAGGGCGGCAGGCGGCACGACTGCCACGCAAGGAAGCGCCATTGGCCGGACTCCTCGCGCCACACCGCGAGGTAGCTGAGCGTGGCTTCCATCCCGCCCGTGGCGCTTGCCACTTGGATCCGGGCGCGCCCGGTCATCAGCGCCACGCCAGGTGCAGGGAAGGTGAATTTTCGCTCCTCATGATCGTAGCCCAGATACCGCGTGCGCCCGGCGACGAGGGCGTCGATGAAGGAGGCCTTGGTGTCCACGAGACCATTCGAGTGCGCGTAGCGCAGGTCGTCGGAGAAGATCGCGGCGAGCCGGCCGCGCTCGGGAGTTTGCATCGCCGCGATGCGCGCATCGTCCGCCGCACGCACGGCCGCTTCGCGCGCATCCTCCGCCAAGCCGCACGGAGAGTGAGACAGGAGGGTGAGTAGGATCAGATGGAGAGTGAAGTGTCGGGTCTTCATGGGTGCGGGAGGAGAGAGCTCAGCCATTGCAGAGCATCGGCGCGAGTGAGAACCCGCTGCGGTGCCTGCACGGGGACCCGGGCGCTCGAGGGCAGCAGTGCGGCAAACTCGGCGGCGGTGATCGGACCGTTGCCGCCTCGCTCCGCCTTTCCGACCGCGCGGGCGAGGGCCGTCGCATCGCCTTTGCCGCTCAGGAGCATCGCGAAGCCCTCCGCCCACGCTTTGCCAGTCGCGGCTTTCAGCGGCTCGTCCATCCGCGCGTGGTAGTCGTGGAAAAATCCGCGGGTGCCGAAGTATTGCGCGGCGGCGACGCGCGGATCGGGCGCGCCGGCTTTCACGTCGTTGAAGAAGCTCACCAGGAAGCTGCGCTCGCACAGTTCGCGGATGAGGTGATCGGAGTTCAGATTCGCGGGCGGGATTTTCCGCTTCCACGCCATCGCTGCCGCGACGCCGGCGGCCTCGCCCGTCTCCATCCACACCGGCTCCAGCCGCAGCGCGCCCCACGCGATGTGGGTCGAGGACAGGCACACCGGCACGAGCAGATTGTCCACGCCTTGCGGCAGCAGCGCACGATAGGGGATCTGCATGGGGCGCGATTCCTCGGTGAGGATGAGCTTGCCGTCGTACTTGAAGCCGGGGCGCGACTCCGTGGTGCAGGAGTGGCTGTCCATATACCAGTCGCTCACGGCGATGCTGTCGGCGTGGATCGGGGCGCGGGCGTAATCTTTCGCCATCGTGCCGTCGTGCTCGGTGATGACGTGGCGCCCGACGAGGCGTCGCGCTTCACGCACGTACATCTCGTAGGGGATGTGGTTGTGGTCGGGGAACTCATCCTTCGCAAGGCCCCACTCGCGGAATTCGGCGCGCTTTTTCACAGGCACCGATTCGTCGTTTTGCAGAAACCAAATGAGCCCCAGCGCGAAGTTCTTGTGACGCTCGATGATCTTCTCCCGCTCCGGCCACGAGGCCTCGGGATAGGCATGATTTTCGCCCGGCAGGATGGGGCTGTTCATGTGCGACTTCAGGTTCGGTCCCGCGTTCGTGGCGATGCTCTTGCGCTCGTAGTTCACGAATTCCTCGCGATCGTAGCCCGGCGGCGGCTCGGTGAGCATGTGCCGGTTTGTCGGATCCTTGCTGACGCAGAAGCGGTAGTTGTAGGCCTGCGACGCGTTGTCGGCGGTAAAGGGGCTCGCCGGGTCGATGCTGCCCTGGCGCGAGTTGTAGGCGCGGATGTTCAACCCCTCGGCGGTGACGCTCTGCGGCGGACTCGAGTCGATATTCGTGAAGACTTTGCCCGCGTGGGGCTCGGCGTGCTCGTCGCGCGCCTCGCGCCCGACCCGGTACGGCACGCCCGCCAGCGCCAGCAGGTCTCCTTCATAAGTCGCGTCCGCAAAGATCGACGCCGTGACGGCGATCTCCGCCGTAGCGCCGTATCGACGCAACTTCACGCTCTTGAGCAGCG
>JBGSYE010000583.1:0-3951 GCA_041751075.1 Chthoniobacteraceae bacterium | reverse complement strand
CTCGCCCTCTCGGTCGCGCCGGTCGGCGCCTGGCTGGCGGTGCGTGGCGAGTGGGCCTTGCCGCCGCTGGTGCTCGCGCTCGCGGTGCTGCTCTGGGTTGCGGGTTTCGACATCATCTACGCGACGCAGGATCACGAGTTCGATCGCGCGGAGGGATTGCGCTCGCTGGTGGTGAAGCTCGGAATTCCGCGCAGCCTGGTCTGGGCGCAGCGGCTGCACTGGATGATGCTCGCCGTGCTCGTGGTCTTCGGTTGGCTCGCGGAATCGGACGCGGCTTACTACGGGGCGCTCGGGGCGATCGGCGTCGCGATCGTGTATGAGCACCGGAGCGCGGCCCGACTCGACGTGGAGGCGATCAATCGCGCGTTCTTCGCGAGCAACGCCTTTGTCGGCGTCGTCTTCGTGGCCGGGATCTTCATCGATCGCGTAGTCCGATCGTGACGAACTCTCAGGTGCGGGACTTTTTGCGATCGAGCGCGCGCAGGACGCGGACGGTGCGCCGCAGTTCGCGCTCCTCGAGCTTGTCGTAGAATGGGAGATCGAGCACCGCGCGGGCGATGGCGTGCGCCTGGGTGAGTTCCGGCGGACACGCGAGGTGCGTGAAGCTGAAGGCGAAGTCCACGCTTCGCGCATTGGCCGCGCGATACCACGCGAGCTTATCGCCATGCACGAGGATGGGAAAACGGATGCAGGCCCACTCGCCCCGGGTGTCGCCCGGCGGCAGGGCGAGCCGATGGCAGCCGGCCAGTTCGCTGCGGTAGCCCGCGTAGAGCGAACGCCGCCGGGCCACGATGGCGTCGAAGCGGGCGAGCTGTTGCAGGGCGATGGCGGCCTGCCACTCGGTGAGATCGTAGCGATAAAACTCCGTGGGCGTCACGTTGAGCGTGCTGGTCTCGGCGGTAAATTTCCGGCGCAGCGCCAGCATGTGGTAGAGGCGGTAGAGCCACGGCCACTCGAGCAGCAGATGCGCGATGCCGAGCGCGAACAAACGGCGTTCGTGAGCGCGCGGCATGGACTCGATCTCCGCTTCGTAAGCGGCGCGGATCGCGGCGAGCAGTTCCGGCGAGCGCGCGATGACGAAGCCGGCTTTGAGCGGGACGTTGATGAGCTTGGTGGAGTCGAAGCTGAAGAATGCCGCCTCGCCGAAAGTGCCTGTGAGCTGGCCGCGCACGCGCGTGCCGAGCGACGCGGCGCAATCTTCGATGAGCAGTGCGCCGCGCTCCTTGCAGAGGTGCGCGATGGCCACAATGTCGCACGGGATGCCGAACTGATGCGTGGCGATGAAGACGGTGCCGGCATCGAGCAACTCCGCGAGATTCGTGATGCCGGTGTTGAAGCCATTCGGGTCGGCATCGACGAAGACGACCTCCTTGCCCGCGAGCAGCGCGGCTTCGAGCACCGAGTTGCAGGTGTAGGCCGGCACGACCACGCGCGGATGTGGCAGGGCGCGGAGGATGAAGTGCAATCCGGCGCGGCCGGAGGGAGTGAGCAGCACGTCTTCGGCGCCGAAGAGCTGCGCCAGCGTCTCCCGCAATCGTTCCCGATGGCCGCCCGTATTCGAGGCATACGCGGTGATGAGATCGCGCCAGCCGTAGTTCACTTTCACGCGCGGGATCATGGCGCGGCGAGATGCTGGGAAGGAATTCGTTTGTCGGTCACGCGCGTTTCTTGTCAGTTCGTGCGCCGCAAATCCAGCGCCAGTTCGACAGCCGGGAACCGCCCCCTTTCTCCGATGAATGCAAACTCCACTGCCGGCGCTGAACGCGCCTCCACCGCCGGCTCCGGCGCCGCGCTCGCGCTCCTCGCGGTGCTGCTCTCCCTCGGCTGGTTCTGGCTCGACGGCGCTGTGGGCCTCGATCTCGCGGACGAAGGTTACCTGTGGTACGGCGTCGAAGCCGTGGCGCGTGGCGAAGTGCCGATGCGCGATTTCCAGGCCTACGATCCGGGGCGGTATCTCTGGAGCGCGGCGTGGAGCCGGGCGCTCGGGCACGATCCCGTGGCGCTCCGGCTCTCGTGCGTGCTCTTCCAATGTCTCGGCGTCACCGCGGGCCTGCTCGCGGCGCGGCGGCTCTCGGGGAACTGGCTCTTCCTCGGCGCGGTGGCGCTGATGCTCTGCGCCTGGATGCACCCGCGCTACAAGTGCTTTGAGCAAAGCATCGCGCTCATGGCGGTGTATGCCGGCGTGCTGCTGCTCGAGCGGCCCTCGATGCACCGGCATCTCGGAGTCGGGATCTTCACGGGGCTCATGGCGGTCATGGGGCGCAATCACGGCGTCTATCTCGCGGTCGCCTTTGCGCTGTTCATCCCCCTGGCCGCGCAAGGCCGCGGACTGCGCGGCTGGTTCATCGGATCGCTCGCGTGGGTCGCCGGCATCGTGGTGGGCTACCTGCCGCAATTGCTGATGCTGAAAGCGGTCCCCGGCTACTGGCCGGAATTCCAAGGCAACCTCGTGGCGATCGTGGCCCGCGGCACAAACCTCGCCATGCCCGTGCCGTGGCCGTGGCGGGTGGACATGGCGCTGCCACCCTGGCGGTGGGGATCCGCTCTGCTCGAAGGCTGTTTCTTCGTCGCGCTGCCGGTCTTCCTCGCGCTCGCGCTGGTGCGCGTCTTCCGGCTGAATGTCGCGCAACTGGCGCAGCAGCGCGTGCTGGCGGCCGCGACGTGCGTCACGCTGCCTTACGCGCACTTTGCCTTCTCGCGGCCCGATACCGTGCATCTCGGGCACGCCGCGCCGACGCTGGTGCTGGGCCTGCTCGCGCTCAGCTTCACGGCTGCGCGACCGCGGGTATGGAAGGTGGTGACGCCCGGGTTGCTCGCGGCCAGTCTGCTCGCCAATTTTTTCCAGACCGGGCTGGCGCAGATGACCTTTCCTCCTTCCGGCGGCAATGTGGCGGTGGAAGTCCGGAGCCGGAAACTGAGCGTCGGCCCGGAAGAAGCGCGGCTCCTGCTGTGCGGGACGAAGCTGGCGGGGGAAGTCGCCGCGCCGGATGAACGCATCCTTTTCCTCCCGAATCTCGCCGGGCTCTACCCCTCCACCGACCGGCTGTCGCCGATCCGAAAGCTGGACTTTATTTTCCCCGCCTCGCTCGGAGACGAGAGCCGGACCATCCGCGAGATGGAGGAATCGCGGGTGCAGTGGGTGATGATGCGCGACTACGTCATCGCCGGGCAGGACGACCTCCGGTTCCGCAATTCCAACCCATTGCTGTTCGCGCATCTCACGCGGTTCTTCACTCCTTTCCAAATGGAAGGTCTGCCGCCGGACACTCACCTCCTGCGCCGCAAAACCCGGCAGCGACCATGACGCCGCGTCGATCTTCGGGAGCTGCCGGGCTCGCCGGGGTGCGGGAGTTCGTCACGGCGTGACGACGGAGGGAGCGGCGGTCGCGATCTGGTCCCGGAGTTCGAGGAATTCGCGCTGTCCGGCGCGCAGTTCGAGCGCCTTGTCGAGGGCCTGGCGCGCTGCGGCAAAGTCACCTTTTTCATAGCGCACCCGGGCCAGGAGATAGTGGGTTTTGGCTGCTTCGGGCTCCGCGTCGGAGGCTGCGACGAGGAATTTCTCCGCGAGTTCCCAGCGCTTCTCTTCGAGGGCCAGCACTCCGAGATTGTTGAGCGTGCCGGCGTGCGCTGGATCGAGATCGAGGGCGAGCCGGTAGAAGAGCTTGGCGTGGGTGCGGCGGGCGAGTTTTTCGCGCGAGTCGGCGGTGCGTTCGCTGCGCGCGAGCCAGAGATTGCCGAGGGCGAAGCGGATGTCGGCATTCGTCGAGACGTAGGCGTAGGCGGTCTCGAGGTTGCGCTGCGCTCGGTCGAGGTCACCGGCTTCCGTGGCGCGGATGCCGGCCTTGTAGTGGTCGAGGGACCACAGCCCGATGTCGCCGCGCGGGATCGAGACAAACCACGCCGCGCCGACCGCCGCGGCGCCGAACCCGCAAACCGCAAGCCAGCGACGGC
>JBGSYE010000582.1:0-9958 GCA_041751075.1 Chthoniobacteraceae bacterium | reverse complement strand
CCGCCGGCGAGAAATAGTTTCGTTTTCGGTGGACCCTTTTCCCCGTCGATTTCGCATTGGAGGGGGTGAAGACGAATTTCCCAGTGCTCCTCGGAGCGACGGATAACAGCCGGGGCTTCAAGGCCATGCCGACAACGAGCGCGGGGGCGCCCGTTGTCGGCAGGCGGCCCGCCCCGCTCACTGCTCCTTCATCTTCCACAGCCAGTGAGAGATGAACGCACCACACGCCGCAAAAAGAAAACAACCCCCCATTCCCCATTCATGAAATTATCCACCCTCGTGGCCGCCGGCGTTGCTGCCCTCCTTCTCAACGGCGCTCTGCGCGCACAAGTGCCCAATCTCATCAACTACCAGGGGCGGGTCGTCGTCGGCACTGTGAACTTCAACGGCACCGGCCAATTCAAGTTCGCACTCGTCAACAGCGGGGTCTCCGCCGCTGCGCAGGCCACGGCGACGGCGACGGTCAATAGCGGATTTGTAACCTCCATCGCTGTCACCAATGCCGGCTCCACCTATGTCGCCGCGCCCGCCGTTAACATCACCGGAGTCGGCACCGGGGCGACGGCCACCGCAAATCTCACGGGTGGCTCGGTCACCAGCATCACCGTAAATGCGCCCGGCACCGGCTATACCTCGGCACCGATCGTGACGCTCGCCGCCCCGCCGTCCGGCCCCGTAGTCACTTTCTGGAGCAATGACGGCAGCAGCACGGCCGGCAGCCAGCCTGCGAGTGCCGTTCCGCTCGCCGTTACCAGTGGGCTCTACTCCGTTCTGCTGGGCAATCCCGCGCTGGCCAACATGACGGCCGTCCCGGCCAGCGTGTTCAACAACTCCGACGTGCGCCTGCGCGTCTGGTTCAATGATGGTGCGAATGGCTTTCAGCTACTCGCCCCCGACCAGCGTCTCGCCGCCGTCGGCTCGGCGATGATCTCGGCAGGCGTGAGCGACAACGCCATTACCACGGCGAAGGTCGCCGATGGCGCAGTCACGGGGCCTAAGTTCGCCACGCCGTTTTCCCTGAGCGGAGCCAGCAGTTCGAACGGCACACTCTTCTCCGGCACGAACACCGCGTTCAACGGCACCGGTCTCGCGGGAGTCAGCACCAGCGGGCGCGGGCTCTTTGGCACCACTTCCACTGGGAATGCATCCATCGCGGGCGTGTGGGGTGAAAATACGGCCATTGGTGGGACCGGAGTGGTTGGAAACGCGACGAACATCAACAGCGCGGGCGTCGCCGGTATCGGAGACACGAATGGGAGCACCGGCGTTTATGGACGCGGGAACAACTTCGGGGTCTTTGGCTCCAGTTCCACAGCGAGCCCTACGACCGCAGGCGTGTGGGGGGAAAACACCGCTGTGGGAGGCACCGGCGTAGTCGGCAAAGCCTTGGCCGCGAATAGCGGTGGCGTTTCCGGCATCGGCGACACCACCGGCAGCACGGGCGTCTATGGACGAGGCGCCAACCTCGGCGTTTTCGGCACCTCCATCAACGGCACGGGTGTTTCGGGAAATAGCACCGGAGGGCGAGGAGTCTATGGCATCAGTGCTGCCGCCAGCACCACCATCGCGGGCGTCTGGGGTGAAAACTCCGCCGCCGGAGGCACCGGCGTGGTCGGCAAAGCTTTGGCCGCGAATGGTGGCGGCGTTTCGGGCATCGGCGACACCGCCGGGAGCACCGGGGTCTATGGGCGAGGCGCCGGGGTTGGCGTCATTGGCACTACCACCAGCGGCGACGGAGTTCTCGGTGTGCGCACTGCAATTAATGGAGGAAGTTCTGCCGCTATTCACGGGATTGGCGGAACCGGAGTATTTGCCGGACAAGCGGGCTATTTCGAGGGCACTGTTTCAGTCGTTGGCAACTTCAGCGCTTCGGGAGCAAAGCAATTCAAAATCGACCATCCGCTCGAACCGACTAACAAATACCTACTCCACGCCTCCATTGAGTCTCCCGACGTAAAGAATCTCTACGACGGCAAGATCGCCACTGATGAAAACGGCGAGGCAACCATTACCCTGCCCAGCTACTTTGAAGCGCTCAACCGCGACTTTCGCTATCAGTTGACCGTGCTCGGCCAGTTCGCACAGGCCGTTGTGGCCAGTGAGATCGCGGAGAACCAATTCACCATCAAGACCGACAAGCCAAATGTGAAGGTCTCCTGGCAAGTGACCGGCATCCGGCAGGACGCCTACATGCTCGCACATCCGATGGTCGTCGAACAGGACAAGCCCAAGGAGGACCGCGGCACCTTTCAGCACCCGGAACTCTTCGGCCAGCCTGAGGAAAAGGCCCTCTCTTGGAAACAAAGTCCTGCGCTTATGGAGCGGCTCAAAACCGAGCGCCTCAAGCGCGAAGCCGAGGTCAACGCAAAGACAAACTAACAAAGCCATCTCGCCGCAGGCACTCACCCCCGGCTTCACAACCCCCACCAAAATATGAAATCCCCATTCACCTCTCTCCTGGCCCGCGCAGCCCTTTGCGCAGTCGCCATTATTTGCGTCACCGGCAACTCAGCCTACGCCCAGGCAGCCCCCAAGCCGCTCTTCGTCAAACAAATCGGCCGCATTGGCTCGATCAGCGGCACGATCACCTGGCCCAAAGCCGGGAACACGGATGTCAGCCGGACCGGCACCGCTTATTTGGCAAAGGTAACCCCATCGACCTCCCCCAACACCTTCGGCACCACCACGCTCAATCCTATCCGCCGTCCCGCACCGCAATTCAAGTCAGGGCCGGTCGTGTCCAGAGGAACCGACTGGACGCAGACCTACGTCGTCGAAAACGTCCCAGCCAACCAATCGGTCGCCGTGCTTATCGATCCGATCAACCTCAAAGGCATCGGCCCGAGTTCCAACTTCCAGCGAACCACCGGCCCCGAATGGGCCACCTGCACGGTCGGAGCCCCCGCGGTGACACGCTTCGATTTCGAAATGCGACCAGCCCTCTAGCCACCCGGCCGAGCCTCGCAACAACCGCTTTCAACCACCACCCCCCTCTCAGTTCACGACCCACCTAGGTATCCACCACTCCCATTCCCATATGAAAACAGACTCACCTATTTCCCCTGCCATGCAGATTAGCCGCGATCAGTTACTGCTCGTCGTCCGCGCGGCCACCAGCGTATATCGCCCGAATCCGATCGAGCCTGATCCGCCCCGGGGGCCGTGGGATCCGTTCATCCGGCTCGCAGTGGAAAGGGTCGAGGACTCCGGAGAGTCGTCTCGCGAGTCATTGCTGATCTTTCTCGCCCGGAGCTTCCCGAAATTGTGGGAAGTCATTGGCGGCGGACCCGTCGGCCTTCGCGGCGGCCGCCCGGGCGACGAGGCCGCACTCAATCCACAACCGCTGCCGCCCCGGTGGAGATTCCTGACGGAATTGACGCGTGCCATGACGACGCGTGCGGAGATGGTCCAGGAGGTTTCCAGCGCCATCATGCGGGAAGGCGAAGAGCGCGGCATTATCATCGTCAGCGGTTACGTTAGCCGGTTTGTCGATGAGATTTGCGGGAATGGGTTCAGGTTGAGATGGAGGCGCCCCGGACCGCGTCCGAATTGGTTTGCGGAGGAGCTGGGTGGAATGGACCTGCTCGTCATGGCTGCAGAGATGGATCAGACAGCTCAGGAAGCATTCAACCAGAACCTGCGTCAGGCCCTGACAACTGCCGCTACGAAACTGATCGAGACCGGCATATCCAAGCTCCGGTAACGGTCCCACTTCCCGCACCCGCTCTTGAACCGACACTCCCAGCGATGATATCACCCACCCTGTGGACCGCCGCGTTGGCCGCCCTTCTTCTCACCGCACCCCTGCAAGCGCAGGTGCCCAATCTCATCAACTACCAAGGCCGCATCGTCGTCGGGACCACGAACTTCAACAGCCCGCCGGATGGCCAGTTCAAATTCGCGCTCGTCGATGGCACCGGGAACCAAGTGTGGCGCAACCAAGGCACCGGTGCGGGCGAGCCACCCACGGCTGTCTCACTCACCGTCATCAAGGGCCTGTACTCCGTGACGCTCGGCGATACATCGATTCCAAACATGGCGGCGATCCCATCGAGTGTCTTTACCAGCGCGGTCGTCCGCCTGCGAGTGTGGTTCAATGACGGCGTCACTGGATTCCAACAACTGAGCCCCGACCAGCGGGTCGCACCGGCGGCGTATCTTTCCGATGGCTCCGTCACCACGGCGAAGCTCGCCTCGGGCCTCACGGTCAACGGTTCCCTCGTCGGCAATGCATCCACCGCGACGGCCGCAGGCACATTTACCGGCACGCTCGCAGGCGACGTCACCGGCCCGCAGGGCGCCACCGTGGTGGGCACCGTGGGCGGCGTATCCGCGGCAAATGTGGCAGCTGGGGCAACCCTCGCCAACGGAGCGAGCGCCTTGCATGGTTCCGGAACACTCGTGCGCCGCGATGGGGCCGGCAATGTAACCTTCGGCACCGTTGCGGCCGACCTTGCGGGGAATGCGAACACGGCGACGATCGCGGGCGGGTTCACAGGTCCGCTCGCGGGGGATGTGACCGGAACGCAGGGGGCAACCGTGGTGAGCACAGTAGGTGCAGTGACGGCGACCAATGTTGCCGCGGCCACCAATCTCGCCAATGCAGCGACGAGCACCAATACCGTGAACGCGATCGTCCGGCGTGATGGCAGCGGGAATTTCTCCGCGGGGGCGATCACCTTGGCTGGGAACCTGGCACTGCCGGGCACGTCTTCGGCCTCAACTGGCGTAGTGACCTTGGGCGGCACGGGGTTCCTGCACAGGTTCGGTTTTGAAAATACTTTTTTGGGCACTAATTCGGGAAATTTCACGATGACTGGGCAAAAAAATGCCGCCAGCGGCAATGGGGCGCTCCGCTCCAACACTGCTGGGAATTTCAACGTGGCGACGGGCAGCAATGCGCTCTACAACAACACCACCGGGAGCAGCAACGTGGCGAACGGTTATCGTGCGCTCTACTCCAACTCGGAGGGCAGCGGGAACACTGCCGTCGGCGACCAGGCAATGCAGGCGAACACTTATGGGAACGATAACACGGCCAGCGGCGATGGCGCGCTCGCGAGCAACACCATCGGCAACGAAAATACTGCCTTCGGCTCGCAGGCACTCGTATTAAACACCGAGGGCCTGTGGAATACGGCCGTTGGGTCGCGCGCACTTTCGTCGAGTCAGTTGGCCTCGGGGAACACGGCCATCGGCTTCGCCGCACTCGATGCGAACACGACGGGTTTTTTCAACACGGCCGTCGGCTTTTCGGCCCTCCAGTCCGATACCACCGGCTATCACAACACCGCTCTGGGCAACTACGCGCTCTCCACCAACCTCGGGGGCTTCGGCAACTCAGCCGTTGGCCATCGCACCTTATTCAACGCGACGGGAAATTACAACATCGCGATCGGCAACCAGGCGGGGGAGAATCTGACCACGGGCAACGAGAATATCGCTATCGGCAGTCTCGGGGCTGCCGGTGAGTCGCTCACCACCCGCATTGGGGCCTATCAGAACAGAGCGTTCATCGCGGGAATATTTGGCGCCACCGTTGCCGGCGGAGTCACGGTCTATGTGAAGTCCGATGGCCAGCTCGGAACGATCTCATCGTCGCGCCGCTACAAGGAGGACATTACCGACATGAGCGATGCCAGCGCGCGGCTCCATACGCTGCGGCCGGTGACATTTCGCTACAAGAAGGCTACCGACGACGGTGAGAAGCCGTTGCAATACGGCCTGATCGCAGAGGAAGTGGCCGATGCATTTCCCGAGCTGGCCGTCTTCAACGCGGAAGGCGAGCCCGAGACGGTGAAGTATCACGACCTCACGCCGCTGCTGCTAAATGAGGTGCAAAAGCTGCGAACCGAGAAGGACGAACTGCGCACCCGCATCGAGAAGCTGGAATCCCTCATCCTGAAAGGAACGGAACAATGAAAGTCATCGCCTTGATTTCACTTCTGAGCGCCATCAGCGTCCACGCCGGCCCCCGGACCTCGGCCAATTACACCATTCTTGCCGACATCGCGGACGGCGGCGGTCGGCGCACCACTAGCGCCGCTTACTCGAACGACGGCAGCCTCGGCGGTATTGCCGGCCTTTCCACGGTGACCTCGCCCGCGGAGACTGCGAAGCACGGCTACATCGGCCAGCTTTATGAGATCGTGGGGTTGGTACTCGACGCCGCGCCAACGACTCTCAATGAAAGCGGGACGCGACAGTTGAGCGCGGTACAGTTGCTCGACGATGCCACGACTCTGACGCTCAGTTCTTCCTCGGTGACTTGGAGCGTGGCGGCCGGGCCGCTGACCTCGATCGACGCCGCCGGCGTGGCGACTGCGGGGATCGTCTATCAAAACACCGCGGCGACGGCGCAGGGCAATTACTCGAGCTACACAAGCACCCTCGCGCTCACCGTGCTGAATGTCGGCATCGACGACTTCCAAACGTATGCCGCGGATGCGATCGACGACGCCTGGCAGGTCCAATACTTCGGCCAGCCGCCGAATGCGAACGCCGGCCCGTTCGTGGACTTTGATCGCGACGGGCAGAACAACGCCTTCGAATACACCGCGGGCCTCATTCCCACCGACGCAAACTCCGTCTTTCGTCTGCGGCTCGAGAAGGTTCCAGGGCAGCCCGGCCAAAAGAATGTGATCTTCAGCCCGCGCTTTGCGGACCGCACTTACACAGTGAAGGCCAAGGCCAGCCTCCTCAGCGTCGGCGGCTGGAGCGCGATCAACGGCTCTGCCCCGAGTGATATACCCCTCATCGCACCTCCAAACGCTACGGAGCGGACGATCACCGATCTCAACGCGACGGGAACGGCGAAGTTTTACCAGGTGGAGATCGCCGAGCCGTAGCAAGAGCGTTTGGCAAAGAGAAAGATGGGCGAGATGTGGCGCCCGAGGGCAGGGTCATCTCGCCGCACTGGCGCGGTGGCTCCGCATCTGCTACCGGGAGCACTTCAGGCATGAATTTCGTCGCCCTGCGCATGCTCACCGGCGACCGGGCCAAGTATCTCGGCCTGGTCTTCGCCATCGCGTTCTCGACCTTCCTTCTGGAAAATCAGACGTCGATCTTCGCCGGCATCATGCTCCGCACCGGCGCGCAGATCGTCGATGTCACGGATGCCGAGGTCTGGGTGATGGATCCACAGACGAAGTATTTCGACGAGACCAAGCCACTGAAGGACACCGACCTCACCCGCGTCCGCGGTGTCGAAGGAGTGCAGTGGGCGGTGCGCATGTTCAAAGGGCTGCCGGTGGCGCGGACCAAGACGGGCAACTTCTACCAATGCCTCGTGCTCGGGCTCGACGACGCCACCCTCGTCGGGGTGCCGCGGAAGATGGAGCTGGGCCACTGGTCGCGGCTGCGCGAGCCGCAGTCGATCGTCATCGATAAAGCGGGCTACATGCTGCTCTTCCCAAATGAGCCGTTCGAGCTCGGGCGCACTCTCGAGATGAACGATCAGCAGGTGCGCATCGTCGGCATCTCGGATGCGTCGGCGGCCTTTGTCAGCTTTCCGATCATCCATGCGCGCTACTCGGAGGCGGTGAAATTTCAGGGCACGGAGCGAAATCAAACGGCCTTCGTGGTGGCGCGTCCCAAGCCGGGCGTGACGCCCGGGGAGCTGACGAAAAACATCGAAGCGGCGACGGGCCTGCGCGCGCGGACGAGCGATGAGTTTCGCTGGGATTGCATCTGGTTCTACATGGCGAATACCGGCATCCCGGTGAACTTCGGCATCACCATCGCCATCGCCCTCATCGTCGGCGCGGTCGTGGCGGGGCAGACCTTCTATCTCTTCACGGTCGAGAATCTGCGGCAGTTCGGTGCGCTGAAGGCGATCGGCGTCACCGATCTGCGCCTGATCGGCATGATCCTCCTCCAGGCGCTCACCGCCGGCGCGATCGGCTTTGCGATCGGCACGGGGCTGGCCGCGGTGTTCTTCGAGGTGGTCTCGCGCGAAGTAGCCACCCGCGGGCTGATCCTGCCGTGGTACAATGTGGCGATCACCGGCGTGGCGATCTTCAGCGTGATCATCCTCTCGAGTCTCCTGAGCATCCGGCGGGTGCTCGTGCTCGAACCGGCGGCGGTTTTCCGTTGATGAAAGCGATCGACTGCCAGCGCGTGCACAAGTCTTTCGGTGAGGGCGACACCCGCATCGAAGTGCTGCGCGGCGTCGATTTCACGGCGGAGCCGGGCGAGCTCACCTTCCTCGTCGGCCCGAGCGGCTGTGGGAAGACCACGCTCATCTCGGTGATCGCGGGCCTGCTCGATGCGGACGAAGGCGCCGTGCATCTGTTCGGCCAGGATGTCGCGGCGCTCGGGGGCCGCGAACGCATCCTTTTCCGCCGCCGGAATCTCGGCTTTGTCTTCCAGCAGTACAATCTGCTGCCGTCGCTGACGGCCGCGGAGAATGCCGCGGTCCCGCTGATGGCGGCCGGCGTCTCGCGCCGCAAAGCGGTCGATCGGGCGCGGGCGCTATTTGTGAAGCTCGGCATCGAGGCCAAGGCTGACGTCTATCCCAGCAAGCTCTCCGGTGGCCAGCAGCAGCGCGTGGCTCTCGCTAGGGCGCTGGTGCATGAGCCGCGGCTCATCGTCTGCGACGAACCGACCGCCGCACTCGACCATACGACCGGCGAGGCCGTCATGGATCTGCTCGCGATGGCCGCCGTGCATCCGGACCGCGCCGTGGTCGTCGTCACCCACGACAGCCGGGTCTTCCACTTCGCCAATACCATTGCGCACATGGACGATGGGGCCATTGTGCATGTCGAGTCGGGGGCACACATTCCGCTCGCTGTTTTCCAATGACCCGCACGCCATGAAGCGCCTGATCCTGCCACTGCTCGCGATTGTCGCCGTCGGGTATGCGTCGATGTCGATCGTCCGCAACAAGCCGGTCCTCATCAAATCCGACCCACCTTCGCCGCCGCCTGCTTCGGTCTTCAGCCACACCATCGCCGCCGTCGGCATCATCGAGCCAAACTCCGAGGCCGTGGCCATCGGCACCGCGCTCGACGGCGTGGTCGAGAAGGTGCTCGTGCAAGTCGGCGAGTCGGTGAAGGAAGGCGATCCGATCTTCCAACTCGACGCCCGGCATCTCCAAGCGGAACTCGGCGTTCGCCAGGCCGCGCTCGAAACGGCGCGCGCCAAGGTGACCACAGCGGAGTCCGTGAAGGCGGACGCAGCGGATCAGCTCAATCGCGCACAGAAACTTGGCGGCGGCAGCGTGATCAGCACCGATGATCTCAAGCGGCGGGAATTTGCGCTCCAGGCCGCCGATGCACGGATCGGGGAAGCGAAGGCGGAAGTCGCCGCGGCGCAGGCTCAGGTGCGGGCGACCGAGACCGAGATCGACCGCAGCATCATCCGCGCGCCGATGGATGCCGAGGTGCTGCAGATCAAGGTGCGCGTCGGCGAATACGCGCCGGCTGGCCAGACTGCGGAACCAATGCTGGTGCTCGGCAAGCTCCATCCGCTGCACGTCCGCGTGGATGTGGATGAGCACGAAGGCTGGCGCGTGCAGCCCGGCGCGGACGCGAATGCACAGGTGCGCGGGAATTCCGATCTGCGCACGCCGCTGAAATTTGTCCGTATCGAGCCGATGGTGGTGCCAAAGCGCTCGCTCTCCGGCGACAATACCGAGCGCGTCGATACGCGCGTGTTGCAGGTCATCTACGAGATCACCGACGAAAACCTGCCGCTCTATGTCGGCCAGCAGATGGACATTTTCATCGACGACATCACAGCGCGCGAGAAGCAGGCCGGGAGTCCGAGTGTCCGCTCCGATCCAGTTCAGGCCGCGCGGCACCGCGCGCATCCCGTGGCCGAGGTGCCGCTGCGCCCGGAGTAGCGCGCGGCGCTGGGTTTTTGCTCCCGCAGCCAGAGGTGCTCTCCAGTCAAAAAAAACCGGGTCATTCTTCACTCCGTTCCGCCCCGCCTTGCCCCGCGGAACTGCGTTCAG
>JBGSYE010000581.1:0-3956 GCA_041751075.1 Chthoniobacteraceae bacterium | reverse complement strand
CCGAGCGCGCAACAGCTCGCGCGACTGCTCCCGCCCGAACTGCACCGCGACCGGCGCTACGACATCACGGGTGAGCTGGGCCAGGGCGGCATGGGCGTGGTGCTCGATGCGCGCGACCCGGCCCTGCGCCGCCCGGTGGCGATGAAGGTGCTGCTCGATCAGCACGCCGGCGATCATTTGCTGCGCTTTGTCGAGGAAGCGCAGGTGACCGGGCAGCTCGCGCATCCGAACATTCCGCCCGTCTATGAGCTGGGGGTGGATGAAAGTGGGAAG
Organism: Chthoniobacteraceae bacterium; assembly: GCA_041751075.1. GTDB lineage: Bacteria > Verrucomicrobiota > Verrucomicrobiia > Chthoniobacterales > Chthoniobacteraceae > JANNXQ01. Next base: position 3,683 of record JBGSYE010000581.1, on the reverse strand, counting down.
CCTTACTACACGATGAAAATCGTGCGCGGGCAGACGCTGGGTGAGGTGCTTGCAGATCTCGCGCGCGGCGACGCCGATGCGACGGCGAAGTATCCGCTACCCGTGTTGCTCACCGTTTTCCAGAAGGTCTGCGACGCCGTGGCCTTTGCGCATGAGAAGCAGATCATCCATCGCGATCTCAAGCCGGACAACATCATGCTCGGGCGCTTCGGCGAAGTGCTCGTCATGGATTGGGGGCTGGCGAAAGTGCTCGATGAAACTGCCGCGGAGGATTTGGCGCGGCGCTCGGCGGTCACCTCCGCGCGGGTCGAGGAGGGCGAAGTCGGGCACACGCAGTCGGGCGTGGTGGTCGGCACGCCGCAATACATGTCGCCGGAGCAGGCGGCGGGCGACGTGGAGACGCTGGATGCGCGCAGCGACATCTACGCGCTCGGGGCGATCCTCTACCACATCCTCGCGTTGCGTCCGCCGGTGGAGGGCGCCTCCGTCGCGTCGATCCTTGGCAAAGTGCAGCGCGGCGAGATCGCGCCGCTGATCGGTAGGGAAGCCTCGCCGAGGGTTCCCAAACTTCCGGGCGGCGGTGGGAAAAGTCAGGGCACCCTCGGCGAGGCTGCCCTACCTGTTTCACGATCACAGGCTGGGAAGCCTGTGCCACATTCGCTCGCCGCGGTGGTGCGCAAGGCCATGGCGCTGGACCGCGCTGAGCGCTACGCCACCGTGCCCGAGCTGCAGCGCGATCTCGCCGCCTACCAGAGCGGTTTTGCGACGGCTGCCGAACGGGCGGGCTTCTGGAAACAAGCGGCGCTGCTCGTGAAGCGCCACAAAGGCGTCTTCGCCACCAGCTTCGCCGCATGGCTGGTGATCACCGCGCTGGCGGTGTGGTTCGTCCTCAATCTCCGGCTCAGTGAACGCGAGGCGAAGCGACATGCCGGCATCGCCGCTGAAAACGCCGCGCGCGCCGAGCGAGCCTTGATTGAGCTGAAAAAGACCGCGCCGACCTTTGCCGAATACGCGCGCTCGGTGATCGAACAACACCGCTTCGACGACGCGCTTGCGGCCATCCGCAGCGCCCGCGAACTCGACCCGCCGAATCCCGACTACGCCATCCAGCAAGGCCACATCCTGCAAACCCTGCAGCGCTACCCCGAAGCCGCCGACACCTACCGTGCCGCGCTGCTTCTGAGACCCGGCGACGAAGTGGCGCAGACCAACCTCGCTCTCGCCGAATCGCTCGAAACCGAGCGGAGTAGCGACGAAGCTGGAGCAAGGAAAGCGATCTTGCGTCTGCATGCCGAGTTGGTCCTCCAAGCGCGCACAGCGGAAGCCATCGCTGCCCTCAAGCATTTCGCGGGGGATGCGCAACGCAACTATGTCACATGGAAACCGATGGTGGAAAAGATCGGCGTGCGCGGGGGGCTGGACCGATATCGTGCGAATCCCGACGGAACCCTCGCGTTGAGATGCACGGGATTAAAGAACGTCGTCGATCTGCGCCCACTCGCGGGGATGCCACTTAGTGACCTCGAGATTCAAGGAACTTCCGTGGGCGACATCAGTCCGCTGCGCGGGATGCCGCTGTCTCGTTTGATTGCCGGAAGTCTCAGAGAGCTATCCGACCTGAGCCCGCTCCGTGGGATGCAGTTGCGCATTCTCGTCGTGAGTAACACGCAGGTCACAGACCTTTCCCCATTACGCGGCATGCCGCTGGTCGAACTCCGCGCCGGCGTCCAACGCCTCCCTTACCGGGACATCTCTATGCTGGAAGGGATGCAGTTGGAAGTCCTCGAACTTGGGGCAATGGAGAATGTCGATCCGAGAATTCTGGAACAGATGCCACTCAAGGAGCTGTCAATCTCCAGTTCCCCGCTGACGGACTTATCCTTTCTTCGCGGAAAGGCGCTGGTGAAGCTCAAGTTGGCCGAATCCAAAGTGCAGGATCTTAGCCCCCTGACTGGCATGCCGCTCCAATGGCTGCGTCTCTCCGGATGCAAACGCGTCAACGACTTGGAACCTCTGCGGAAGCTCCCGCTCGAAGTCGTCGATCTCTCTCGCACCAGCATCTCCGACCTTTCGCCTTTGGCCGGCGCGCCATTGCGGCGTCTCGCCCTGAGTGGCTGTAGAGAAGTGGCCGACGTGGAGGCGCTCGCGTCGGTTCGTTCCCTGGAAGAAGTGATTCTGCCGCCCAATGCGTCGCCCGAACCGCTCCGCGCGTTGCCGAACCTGAAGGGGCTCAGTTACCGAGCCAGCCTGGATAGTGGATACCAGGATCGCCCCGCGCAGACCGCCGACGAATTCTGGGCCGAATACGACGCGCGGAAGGCGGCGGAGAAGCAGTGACGACTGTGGAACGCCGCCCTTGCCGCCAGGCAGGACGGCGGATAACGTCCCCGAAATGAATGCGCAGGAACTCCAGGATATCTTTCGCCAGCTTCCCGCGGGATCGTTCACCATACATCTCGTCGAATTCACTCCCATCGAAGTGACTCATAGCGATTTTGCATCGGTCTCGCCGACCGGCCACATGCTCACGGCATGGGATGCCCAAGGCCACTTTCATTTCATCGACGGGCATTCGATCATCCGGGTCACATGCCAGCCGTCCGGAACGGTGACTGCCGGATAACCGCCGCCGATTTCTGGGCCGAATACGACGCGCGGAAGGCGGCGGAGAAGCAGTGATGAGGCGGCGCTTGTCGGAATTCGACAACCGGATATTCTGGGGCAATGACCTCCAACGAACTGTAGGAAGTTTTCCGGCAACTCCCGGCCGGGCCGTTCACCGTTCATGTGGCCGAGCGCGCGCCAGTGGAAGTGCCGCACAGCGACTTTGCCATGCGGTCGCTCGATGGGGGGCTCGTGAGCGTATGGGGCGTGGATGGTCACATGCATCACATCGCCGTCTCGTCGATCGCGCGGCTCGCCCATTCAGTGTCTGCTGGCCAGACCGTAAATTAGTCCAAGCGGCCACTGCGCAGACCGCGACCGAATTCTGGGCCGAATACCGATGCGCGGAAAAAATGACGGAGGGCTGACTCGAGGCTGCCCCACCATCCCCGGCGCTGGAAGCGCCCCATCTTCGTGGCCAGCGCGGTGCGGGCTGGGCTGGCGGGAGGAGCCACGCCGCTTTGCCGCACAGCATGTGCGCCTCCGGCGCAGCACGCTTCGATCGACAGACTGGAGTCAGCCGCTCCGGGAGTCAGCCGCTCCGCCCGACCCAGCCTCCAGCATCCGCACGCGCTGATTCCGCAGCGGCAGGCGGATGGTGAGGGTGAGACCTTTGCCTTCGTCGCTGGCGAGGTCGATCTCGCCGCCGTGCTCGCGGACGATCCGCCGCACGATGAGCAGGCCGAGGCCGGAGCCGCCGGCCTTCGTCGTGAAGTAGGGCTCGAAGATCTTGCTCATGTGCTCCGCCGAGATGCCGCCGCCGGTATCCAAGAAGCTGATCGACACGAAACGGTCGTCGCTGTCCGTGCGGATGCGCAGGAAGCCCTTCGATTCCATCGCCTGAAACGAGTTTTTGATGACGTTGTAGAATGCCTGCTTGAGCTGGTTGCGATCGACTTCCACCAGCGGCAGATCGCTTCGCAACTCTTGCTCGACGAGTACGCCGCGGTCTTCGATCTCCGGGCGGAGAAAGGCGACCGACTCCTGCACGAGCGTGTTGATATTCTCCAGCGTCGCAT
>JBGSYE010000580.1:0-2793 GCA_041751075.1 Chthoniobacteraceae bacterium | reverse complement strand
ATCTCGATGCCCAGCGCGCGGGCGAGGAAGTCCTTGAACTCATTGCGCCAGCGGATGAGCGCGAGCCCAAGGCCGAGCCCGGTGATATTGCCGAAGAACCCGACGACCATGCCCTGCGCGAGGAAGACCCACACGATCTGCCCGGGATTCGCGCCGAGCGCTTTCATCACGCCGATCTCGCGCGTCTTCTGCACCGTCACGGTGATGAGCGTGCTCATGATGCCAAAGGCGGCGACGATGACGATGAAGAGCAGGAGGAAAAACATCGTATTCCGCTCGAGCCGGATGGCGTCGAAGATTTGTTTGTTCATGTCGATCCAGGTCCGCACGTCGAGCGGCGGCGGGACGATCTGGAAGAGCGCCTCCTGGAGTTGCGGCGCGAGATAGGGGTCGTCCGTCTTCAGCGCGATGCCGTGCAGCCCGTCGCCGAGTCCGTAGAGCTCCTGGCCGATGTGCAGCGGCACGAGCAGAAACTCCGCGTCATATTGATACCGGCCCGAGGAGAAGATGCCCGCCACCGTGAGCTCCTGCGGCAGCACCATCGAGCGCAGATCGGAAAGCGTGGTCTTGTCGTCCGGATTTTTTTCCGCGCGGTTCAGCGCGTCCATGATGTCGCCCATGTTCCCCGGCGAATAGACGATCACTTTTCCCCCGACCCGGGCGCCGAGCTGCGCGGCAAGCTCGCTGCCAATGACGCACTCATCGCTCGAGAGCCGCAGCTCGCCCTCGACGATCGCTCCGGCGATGTCCGTGACTTTCAGTTCCTGCTCCAGGTCGATGCCGCGAATCTTCGGCGCGAGCCGCCGGCCTTCGCACTCGACTATCACCGGCCCCTGCACGAAGGGCGCCGCCGCCAGCACTTGCGCCACCTTGCGCAGCTCGTCCATGAGCGGCCGCCAGTCGTCGATGACCCCGTCGCTGGTGATGAGCAGATGCGCGTCAAAGCCGAGCACCTTGCGCCGCAGCTCCTGGTCAAAGCCCGTCATCACCGAGATCACCAGGATGAGCACGCAGATGCCAAGGGTGACGCCGAGGATGGAGATGACCGTGATCGCGGAGACGAAGGTGCGCTTTGGCCGCAGGTAGCGTAGGGCGAGGAAAAGGCTGAACGGAGTCTTCAAAGGCGAGCGCCCATCGAAGCGGTCTGCCCTTGCACTACCAAGCGTGAAGTGTCGCGACGTTTGTAGCGGCGGTCTATGACTGTCGCACGCATCGGGCGAGCGCAGCGAGGCGGCGAGCCGGTAGCCCCGCCACGTAGCTGCGCTCGCCCAGAAGATGGCGGCGCTCATAGGGCCGCCGCTACATACGGGGATGCTCCATCCCCGCCGCAGGCAATAATGATTTGACGCTCTCAGGGGAACGCGGTTCATTCGCTCCCATGAAGCTAGTCCTCTCCCTCCTCCTCGCTTTCGTTTTTCTCCAGACTCAAACTTGGGCGCTCAGCGGCGGACCCTTTGATAGTGGCACTGCTGTCGGCGGCACCCTCACGGGCACTTACGCGGGAGTGTTGGTTCCAGAGGTTGCCCCGGGGGTTGGTGTCGCGACTTCCATTGGCCTTTTCACCTTGGCACAACCCGATTCAGGCTTCGCTACAGGGACAATCTCTGTCTTTGTGAATGGAGCCGCCTTCAATGGAACAATCACTGGTGTCATGGATCCGGGTACTGGAGCTTTCAGCGGAATCTTGGATGTGGCCAGTACGTTTCAGGTCACCTTTTCCGTTCCAGGTGCGAACGGCGCTGTTCAGTTGGTGAGTTTCCCAGTTCTTGGGCAGGGCAGCTTGACAGCCGAGGTCGCGCCGAGCAGCGATCGCTTTCAGTTTTCCACGACGGCGTCATCGGCTCTTCGAATCGAAGGCACGGCGATTCTTGATGTGTTCTTCGATATTGATGGCGCCACTGGAACGCCAATCATCACGCAGACTACTTCATTCTCTGTGGACGGCTTCAAGCAGTCGGACACCTGATCCGGTGCGAAGTGAGGATCGCCGATGGTTGGGCTCGAACGATCGTTCGTCCGGGGAATTGAGCAGCGTGCATTTACGCTGCTGGAATTGCTGACCGTCGTGGTCATCATTGGAATCCTGGCGACGATGCTGCTGCCAGCCTTCCGCATGCTGCTCGGGCGGGCGGAGCGACAGAATTGTGTGAGTAACCTGAAGAGCCTCTACACCGCGGCATCCTCGTACGTGCAGGATCAGGGACACTGGCCGCAGATCGAGACGAAGGATATTCAGCGTCCGAGATATGCGCTCGCCTGGATTGCCGCGTTCAAGCCATACGGAATCGCCGAGGAGAACTGGCTTTGTCCCACCGTCCAACGCCAGCTTCGCAATCCCGACATCCGAAAACCCGACAATGCCCGGGTGGATTACCTTGCCACGCCATTCGATTCGGGGCCGCGCACGCCTTTCAAATGGCCGACGCATCCGTGGTTTGTCGAACGCGGCGACGTACACGGCGACGGCCAGATGGTCATCTTCACCAACTCGGAAGTGAAGTCGCTGAAGGACATTTTCAGAAATCCGGCGCAGCCATCGATGGACAGTTTCCCTTGAGCGTCGCGATGGTGGCTTGGAGCGCATGCGCCCGGTGCGACAGCCCGTTTTTCACTTCGCTGGCGAGTTGCGCGAAGGTCTCGCAGTGACCCTCGGGCACAAAGAGCGCGTCGTACCCGAAGCCGCCCTCGCCCTTCTCCTCGTCGAGGATGACTCCTTCGACTGCGCCCTCGAAGGTCGCGAGCACCACGCCATCCCGCGCGACGGCCATGACGCAGCGAAAGCGGGCCGTCCGG
>JBGSYE010000579.1:0-4480 GCA_041751075.1 Chthoniobacteraceae bacterium | reverse complement strand
GCCTGCGGTTCAGGCGCCGCCTCGGTCTTGCGGAATTTTTCGAGCAAGGTCTGAAGGAAGCGTTTGCGGCGTTTCATGAGCAATGGGGCTAGGGAGCGAGGGGGCCGGTGACGATGACCTTGTCGATGGCCTCGACGTCGGTCAGCGGGTCGCTGTAGCCGAGTTCGGTGAGCAGGTATTTCCCGGCCCCATTGTCGCCTGCCGGGAGCTGGATGGTGAGCGGGACGGGGTTGATGCTGCGACCCGCGGCGAACTTCGCGAGCGAGAGCTCGCTCACGTATCGCGTATTGCCCGCGATGAGCACGCGAAGCTGGGTGTCCCTGGCCACGCCAGTCTTTTCCAAGGTGGCGTCGGCCGACAGCCAGTAGCGCAGTCTGGCCAGTGGCAAGGTGCGGTTGCCGGAATTGATAAATCCCAGGCTCCCACCCAAGGACGTGCCAGCCGTGTTCCGGCTCAGCGCCGGGTTCCAGTAGGCCAGAAGGTTGGGTTTGGGAAATGGCGGGAGATGCGCGGTGGCCTTGAAGTCCAGCGCCACCGAGGTCCACGCCCACGCGTCGTTCACCCCCGGCGGGTCCGTCTTGCGGTGAATCCGCACCTGGATCGCGTAGCGCTCCGCATCGCGATAGGCGTGGGTGCCGCGGACGATGAATCGTCCACCGGCACCGCGGGCGACGATTCCATCGCTCACTGCGCCATCGCCCCAATCGACAAGTGCGCTGTAGTCGCCGGGGACGGCGGGGACGCTGGTCGAAGCGGTGTCGGAGAAGGTGGCCACCACGCGGCTCTTCACTGTGGCGCCCGTGATTTCGAGCGCTTCGCCCGCGGCACGGATGGCGGTGGCTGCGATGATCGCCTGCCCACGCGCCACGCCCACGACGCCTTTGTTGCCGGAAAAATTCACCACCACCGGATAGACGCCCGCTCGCGCGTAGGTATGCGTGCCGCTCACTGTGAGCAGGCCGGCGCCGGCGCTCGCGACATCGCGCCCGAGCGTCCCCGGGTCGAGCGGCGTGCCGTCGCCCCAGTTGATCGTCGCCGTGAAATCGCCCGGCACCGCCGCCGGATCGAAGTCGCGAATCTTTCCCGCCACACCCGTGAAGGCCACGCCGGGCTCGCCCTCGATCGTGACGCGCTCGCCCACCGCGATGCGGTCGCCCACGCCGATGAAGGCATTCGTCGCGAGACGGTCGGCGGCAAAGGCCTGCGTGCCGACGTTATACTGCGCGACATCGAAGCCCATGCTCACGAGCCCATCGTCCCCAGCCGCGGGCCGCAATCCGGCGCGGTTTCCGCTACTCGTCGCGCCACCCGACGGGAAGCCCTGGAGCACAAAATGCCGCGCATCCATGTAGTTGTGTTCGAGGTCGGTGGACTCGATATCGAAAAACACCACGGTGTCCTTCAGCGTCACCAGCGGCGGTATTTTTCGGATGAAGGGCGGGGCGTTCACGGTCTCCTTCACGGCCGTGACGGTGAAGGTTTTCGTCGCCTTGCCGCCGCGCCGGTCATCGACCGTCACCGTGATCGTGGCGGTGCCCGCACCGATCGCGCTCAGCACCAGCACCGCGTCCGTATTGTTCGCCCCGCTGGTCGGCACCACGCTGGCGGCGGTCAATGCGACATCGAGATTGGGCTTGGAATCAGTGGTCTGCGTCGCTCTGAGGAGCGGCATCAATTCCCAGCCGCGCACGAGCTGGGCGAAGATGGTGTGCTTGAAATCGAGGTGCCGCGGCTGGCCGTCGGTGATGAAAAACTGCGAGCCATTGCTGTCCGCGAAATCTCCAAACGCGATGCCATTGAAGACCTGCGCGTTTGTCCCGGTATTGGCCATCGCGAGCTGGCCGCGGCCCACGAAAATCAGCGCCGGATCGAGTTCATTGTCGAATTTCCACCCCGGCCCGCCCAGCCCCGTCCCGAGCGGGTCGCCACCTTGAAAAATGAACCCGGTCGCACCGCCGCCCAGGGAAGTAAGGCGGTGAAAGATCGTGCCGTCATAGTAGCCCGATTGCGCGAAGCCGCCGATGAAACCCGAAGTGATCGGCGTCCAATCGCGCAGGAGCATGAACACGAGATCGCCCGAAAACGCCGGATCGCCGGGCCCGCCACCCGCGTGGTTGACGGTGAACTTCAGAAAGGGATTGCCCGTCTTGACGCGCGCGAGGATGCGCGGATTGGAGCTCTTGACGGTATAGGTGAGGCGATCGCCGTCGGCATCCGACGCCGTGAGCGGAAAAAGCAGCGCTCGTCCGCCGGGGATCGTCGGGGCGACCCGACCGGCCTGGACCGGCTCGTCGAGGACGGGCACGACATTCTGGCTAAATGCCTGACCGATAGAGAGAAGCCCGAGAATCGTGGGGAGGAGGAAGGAGGAGCGCAGTCGAGGGGAATCGGCCATAAGGAGAGAGAGCGGCGAATCGCCGACACTATGGGGGCTGGAAGGAACCTTTCGCAAGGCCGAGGATGTAATTTTTATCAGCTTCGGGTTTCCTTCTGTGTTCCGTTCCGGAAATGCCCGATCACGCCCGCAGCTTCACCAGCAGATCTCCCGCTTCCACCGAATCCCCCGCCGTGGCCGCGACCTCGGCGATCACGCCATCGGCCGGGGCGTAGATCGTCGTCTGCATCTTCATCGCTTCGAGCACCGCGAGTTTGGCGCCCTTTGCCACCTTGCCGCCCACGGTGGCACTGATCGCGGTGACCATGCCGGGGATCGGCGCGCCCACTTGCAGCGGGTCGTTCGCCGCGGCTTTGGCGCGCGCCTTCACGGTTTTCGTCTGGCTCTTGTCGAGGACCACGGCCTCGCGCGGGTAGCCGTTGAGTTCGTAAGTCACCACGCGCCGGCCGTCCTTATCCGGCGTGCCGACATTGATGAGCTTGATGAAGAGCACCTTGCCCTCGTCGATGGCGACATGGACTTCCTCGCCAGGGCGCAGGCCGTAGAAAAAGGCCGGCGTCGGCAGGCAGCTCACGTCGCTGAAGTCCCGCACGAACTTCGCGTAATCGGCGAAGACCTGCGGATACATGAGGTGCGAGTAGAGGTCGTCGTCGGTCGCGGTGTGCTTGAGTTTGCCGGTGAGCTCGGCCTTCACGTCGGCGAGCTTCACCGGCTCGATCTTCGCGCGCTTCGGCTGCTTCGTCGTGCCGAGCACGGCTTTGAGCACGCCGGCCGGCCAGCCGCCCATCGGCTCGCCGAGGCCGCCGCCGAGCATGTCGATCACGCTTTCAGGGAAGCCCGTGGAGCCGGGTTCGAGGTTCACCACGTCGGCGGGCTTGATGCCGCGGGTGAAAAGGAAGAGCGCCATGTCGCCGACCACTTTGCTCGAAGGTGTGACCTTCACGATGTCGCCGAAGAGATCGTTCACCTCGCGATAAGTCCGCGCGATTTCCGGCCAGCGTGCGCCGAGGCCCATCGACGCGGCCTGCTCCTTGAGGTTCGTGTACTGGCCGCCGGGCATCTCGTGGAGATACACCTCGGCGCTGCCAGATTTCGGTGCGGTGTCAAAGGGCGCATAGAAGGTGCGGACCTGCTCCCAGTAGTCGGAGAATTCGTTGAGCGTATCGAGATCGAGACCGGTGGCGCGCGGGGTGTGTTCGAGCGCGGCGACGATGGAGTTGAGATTCGGCTGCGAAGTCGAGCCGCTCATCGAGGCGATCGCAAGATCGACGACATCCACGCCCGCATCGCAGGCTCGCAGCACGGAGCCGGCATTGATGCCGCTGGTATCGTGGGTGTGAAAGTGAACGGGGATGCCGATCTCCTCCTTGAGCGCGTTGACCAGCGCACTCGCGGCATACGGGCGGCAGAGGCCGGCCATGTCTTTGATCGCCAGGAAGTGCGCGCCCATCCTCTCCAGCTCCCTGGCCAGCGAGACATAGTACTTGAGCGAGTACTTCGCGCGCCCCGGATCGAGGATGTCGCCGGTGTAGCAGAGCGCGCCTTCGCAGATGGCGTGCGTCTCCTGCACGGCCTCCATCGCGGCCTTCATGTTCTTGAGATCGTTCAGCGAATCGAAGACGCGGAAGATGTCCATGCCCGCTTCGGCGGAATGCTTCACGAAGCCCGCGACGACATTCGCGGGATAGCTCGTGTAGCCCACCGCATTCGCGCCGCGCAGGAGCATCTGAAAGCAAATGTTCGGCACTTTTTCTCGCAAGAGCCGGAGCCGGTTCCACGGGTCTTCATTGAGGAAGCGCATCGCCGTGTCAAAGGTCGCACCGCCCCACATCTCGAGCGAGAAAAGCTCCGGCGTCCGGCGCGCCACGGCGGGTGCGATCGCCGCCATGTCGTAGGTGCGCACGCGGGTCGCCATGAGCGATTGATGCGCGTCGCGGAAGGTCGTGTCGGTGATGAGCAGGCGCTTCTGCTTGAGCGTCCACTCGGCGAATTTCCTCGGCCCGAGTTCGAGCAGCAGTTGGCGCGTGCCGGAGGTCAGGCTTCCAGCCTGACTCGGCGAGCGGGCTTCCAGCCCGCTGAGAGGGA
>JBGSYE010000578.1:0-2869 GCA_041751075.1 Chthoniobacteraceae bacterium | reverse complement strand
GACTCCGTGCTTCCGGACCCGCACCGCCATGTCCTCATCCAGCGCGACCACCGCCGCCGCGCGCCGGTAGCTCCAGCCCATCGCCGCGCCGATGACCCGCGACAGCATCCCCTGGCGGATCTCGCCCAGCCCCACGGCGATCTCGGGATACATATCCATGATCCAATGCACCGAACGCGCGCGAAACCGCAGCGCCACGAGCGCCGCGACCGCCAGCAGACACGGCGGTGAAGTCCCCGACACCACCACATCCGGCCGCGGGCGCACTGCCGCATCGAGCAGCATCCGCCCCAGCGCCTTCAGCTCACGGACGGTGCGCCCGCCCTGCTTCTGGCCGGCCCGATAGTCCTGCCGCGCCGCGACCAGATCCACCTCGTGCCCCTCCGCGCGCAGCATCTCCGCGATCTCGCCAAAGAGCACCCCCGTCGGCGCGGGATCGGGCGGAAAATACTGATTCAGGAAAAGGAACCGCATCCGGACGGAGAGCCCGTGCTCAATAGCCGGACGGGAGCCCCTCGCTACCCACGGGGCGGAAACTGCCGATCGCCGACTTTTCATTCGGCGACCGCTCCTCAACGCGCCCCACCACCACACCAGGATTTCCCCTCACGATCGATCCCGCCGGCACACCCACCAGCACGATGGTGCCCGCACCGACCACGCTGCCCTCGCCGATCGCCACACCCGGCGCGATGAAACTCTGCGCCGCGATCCAGCTATGTCCGCCGATCTCCACCGGCTTCACGATGAGATCGAATCCCGGCGCGCGGAAATCATGCGACCCGGAGCAAATGAAAACCCGCTGCGAGATGCACACGCTCGGCCCGATCGTCACCTGCCCCAGGCTCAGGATCAGCACGTCATCGCCGATCCACACATCGCGCCCGACTTTCAGCCTCCATGGAAAGGTGACATTCACTCCCGATCGCACCACCACGCGCGGCCCGACCTCCGCCCCAAAGAGCCGCAGCAACGCCACCCGGAGCGCCGACGGCCACGGCCAGGCGGGGAGAAAAAAGACGCACTTCACCGCGACCCATAGCGCTTCCTTCCAGCGGGCCGCACCGCGTTGAAAACCGCCGGTGTTATAGCCTCTCAGTTCCATGGCTTCAAGCGGGCTGGCTCGGACTCACTGGCATACCCATTGCTGACCATTTGCTGGGAAAACGATCGCGATTCGAGAGCTGCCGGGCGCTGTGCTTGCACATCTTCGCGGCCAGCATTCCCGCCACAACGTCCGCCACGCAAACAAATTCATGATCAAACCTCCGAATGTCGCCGCGCGTTTGTCGCAGGAGAAGGCGCGCGATTGAGTTCGGACTTCCGGTGGAAGCGCACAGCGATGAGTCGGGGATCATTCACACTCGCATGAGCCAATTGCGTTCCTCGCACCCGCGCCACTCGATTCATGCCTGCTAGCGCTCCCCTGTCCCACGTCATCCTCGCGCAGGCCGCGGCGACTCCCGAGGCCGTCGCAGTGCGCTGCGCCGGAGAGTCGATGAGCTACCGGACGCTGCACCGGCGCGCCAGCGCACTCGCCGCGCGCCTGCGAGACCTGGGCGTGCGGGAGGAAACTACCGTCGCCGTGCTAGCCGCGCGCTCGATCGAGACTGTCGTCGCGATCCTCGCGATCCACTATGCAGGCGGCGCCTACGTGCCGCTCGATCCGGAGTATCCCGGTGAAGTACTCGCCTTCACGCTCGCGGATTGCGGCGCGGGCCTCGTCCTCGCCCCGCAGCGCGAGCTCGCAAAGCTGCCCGCGCACTCGCTCACCACCGTAAGTCTCGACGAAATCGCCGAACTCGATTCGACGCTCGCGGAAGTCGCACCGTGCCCAGCGGAATCGCTCGCCTACGTGATCTACACTTCCGGCTCGACCGGGAGGCCAAAGGGCGTGCTCGTCACGCACGGAAATCTCGCCCACTCCACGCGCGCACGGCTCGCGTGCTACCGCACGGCGCCGCAGCGCTTCCTGCTGCTCTCCTCCTTCGCCTTCGACAGCTCCGTGGCCGGACTCTTCTGGACACTCTCCACCGGCGGCACGCTCGTCCTTTCCACCGGCGAAGAGCGCGATCCCGCCGCGCTCGCCGCGCTCATCGCCGCCGAGCGCATCACCCACACCCTCTGCCTGCCCGCCGTTCACGCACTCCTGCTACAAACATCCACCCGCGATTTCGACGGCAGTACGCTCCAATGCGTCATCGTCGCCGGTGAGAATTGCCCGCCCACCCTGCCAGCCGCACACGCCCGTCGTCTGCCGCGCGCCGATCTCTTCAATGAATACGGCCCGACCGAGGCGACCGTTTGGACGACCTTCGCACCACTCACTCCGCCACCCGCGGATCTCACCATCGGGCGTCCGATTCCCGGCGCCGAGGTGCGGCTCCTCGATGAAAGCGGCGCGCCCGTCCCCGACGGCGAGCCCGGCGAAATCCACATCGGAGGCCCCGGTGTCGCACGCGCCTACCTGAATCGCGCCGACCTCACCGCGGCGCGCTTCATCACCGATCCCTCTGGCACGCGCCTGTACAAGACAGGCGATCTCGCGCACCGCCTGCCGGATGGGAATCTCGCATTCCTCGGCCGGATCGACCGGCAGGTGAAACTTCGCGGCTACCGCATCGAACTGGAAGCCATCGAAGCCGCGCTGCAAAGCCACCCCGACGTGCAGACCGCCGCCGTGCTCATGCGCGAAGACGAACCCGGCGACCCGCGCCTCGTGGCCTACGTCGCTCCCGCGAACTGCACGATCCAAGCACTCCGCACGCTGCTCGCAGAGAAACTCCCGGCCTTCATGCAGCCATCGGCTTTCATCGCGCTGGACGCTCTCCCGCAGATGCCGAATGGCAAAGTGGATCGGGCGGCGCTT